>JAZNWG010000293.1:0-11673 GCA_045593225.1 Oscillospiraceae bacterium | reverse complement strand
TACCGTTGAAAGCGTGCTCAGCTACATCAAATCAGGCTTTATACAGAAAAGCGACAGCAAGCCACTCACGATGCGTGATATAAACGACTTTGAGAACTACATCTACGAATGGGATCTTAAAAGCGAAAACCTCAAAGAGCCGTTCCCTGACGTTAACGGAAAAACACCGCGCGCCGAAAAGATAAGAGCCGATATAGTACCGCCGATACTCGCGCTTAAAGAGCGTGTGAGCGGCTGCACAGGCGATGAGATAACAAAGCATATCTGCGATTTCCTCTTTGATGAGGTCGGAATACAGCGTGCCGTTGCGGCGCACTGCAAGGCTTCGGGCAGCGAGCTTCTCACTGACTCTGACAAGCAGCTGATATCCTCTTATCAGACGCTCTGGAATACCATGCTTGAGATATTCGAGGGGCTGTACAAGGGGCTTTCAGGCTTTAAAATAAGCCTTTCCGACTACCACAGCCTTGTTCGTGATGTCTGTACCTCTGCGACGCTCGCAAAGCCACCGCAGGTGCTTGACTGCGTTCTTGCGGGCGATATCTCAAGGACCCGCACAGGCGATGTAAAGGTGGTATTTATTGCAGGCGCGAATTATGACCGCTTCCCTGCCGATAATGCGACAGGCGGTATATTCTCGGAATACGAAACAGAGCTTCTCGGCGAGAGCATAATGAAGCTCGGTATGAACCGCAAGGAGCGTTACTGCTATAACCGATACCTTGCATACCGCGCACTTTCCGTACCCACAGAAAAGCTTTATATAACCTATCCTATGCTAAGCTCCGCCTGTGAGAAAAAAGCTCCCTCTGATGTTATAACGCTTATCCGCGATATATTCAACAAGCCTATAATAGAGAACGCTTCCCTCCTCGGAGATGAATTCTACTGCCGCAGCCTTCGCGCTGCACAGCAGAGGTTTGCCTCGGTCTGCAATGAGGACAGCACGCGCCGTGCTACGCTTAAAAGTGCTCTCGAAAAGGCAGGTAGCGCTGAATTTACAGAAAAGCTTGAAACGCTTACAAGAAAGCGCTGCAGTGCTTTCTCACATCAGCTCTCCACTGAAACCGCAGAAGCACTTTTCAGAAATAAGACTTTTTCTGCGACAAAGCTTGAAAAGCTTAATCACTGCCGTTTCCGTTATTTCTGCGAAAACGGACTTCGTATCCGCGAAAAGGCGCGCCGCAATTTAAGCAGTCTTGAGATAGGTAAAGCAGTGCATTATGTGCTGCAGATGATGCTTGAAAAATACTGCAACGATATGGAGAGCTTTATCAGGCTTTCAAGAAAGCAGCTTTCTGCAGAGGCTCGCGTATTTCTTGACGAATACAAGAAAAACAGCCTCGGCGGAGATTATGCAAAGACGCTGCGCTTCGGATATCTGTACAAGAACCTCACAACGGGTGCGGTGGATATCCTTATCCTGCTACAGGCAGAGTTTGCTTCGCGCGATTACAGGCCAAAGTTCTTTGAGCTTCAGATAGGCGGCAGCGAAAAGACCGCCAGCTCGCCTGCGAGTGACGACGGAAAGCAGCTTGATATCTCTGCTGTACCCGACGCGACGCTTACTGACATCGGCGATGTTTCCTATACAGATATGGCTGAGGTGGAATTTGACAGCGGAAATACTCCTGGCAGCAGCCGCAAGGAGATAAACACCCCTGCGCTGAACGTAAAAGTACGCGAGAATATCACGGTAAACATAACAGGTATCATCGACCGTGCCGATATCTTCACCGACGCAAAGGGCAACGAATATATACGTGTCGTGGACTACAAGACAGGCTCGCGCGAGTTCAGCATGGTGAACGTATACTACGGAATAAATACGCAGATGCTTCTGTATCTCATCGCTGTGTGCGATGCAAATAAGGAGCTTCGTGCAGGCGGCGTGAGCTATCTTCCCTCAAAGGTAACCGAGCCTGTGAGCAAGAAAAGCTCAGCCTTTGCACTGCTGTCGCAGGACCATATTCAGAGCGGTATGTATGTAAGCTCTGACGCTACTGAAAAAGAAATGCTGAAATACGCTGAAACGATATCCGCAAGGTCGGGTGTAAAGCGCGATAAGTTCATGCCGAGCGAGGACTGCACGCTGACCGAGGCGCAGTTTGCAAGGCTTTCCGCCGACTGCAAGAAGCAGACTGCTGAAGTCTTGTGCAAACTCTACGACGGTGATGTAGACGCAGTGCCTACCGTATACAAGGAAAAGAGCACCGAGAAAAAAGCCTGCGGCTATTGCCAGTTTGCAGGCATATGCGGTCACAGCGAGCAAAATGAGCTTCACGCTATGGCAGATGACGACAAAAGCGGAAAGGAGGGCGAATGATGAACTGGACTAATGAGCAGGAGGCTGCGATAAGCTTTCCCCAAAAAGACGGTAAAAAGCTTCCGCCCGACGTTCGCTCTGCTACCGTTACAGCCGCTGCAGGAAGCGGTAAGACCGCACTTCTCGTTGAGCGAGTTATCCGCATACTCTGCGACACTGAAAATCCTGTGCCTGCGGATAAGCTCGCGATAATGACCTTTACACGAAATGCCGCAGAGGAATTCCGCCGCCGCATGACTGACGCGGTTGCCGCTGCTGCAAAAAAAGATCCGAAGAACACCTATCTCGCAGAGCAGCTGGTGCGCTTTAAAAGCGCTCCGATAAGCACGATAAACTCGTTTTGTCTTTCGATACTGCGCGAAAACGCCGAGGCCTTCGGGCTGCCTGTCAGCTTTTCGATAATGGACGAGGCGAAGTCTGCCCTGCTGAAAGCAAACGCGATAGACGCGACAATGGAATATTTCTACTCGGACGAGTTCAATGCAAAGAGCCGCGACCTGCTGTTCAAGACCTTCTCCTTCCGCGACGACAGCAGTCTTATGAAGGCGGTAAGCTCGACCTATGAGAATATATCCTCGCTTTCTGAACCTGAAAAGTGGCTGAAATATGTCAACTATGTCTATTCCACTCAGAAAACGGCAGAAAAACACTTTCTGCCGTACTATATAAGCGTTATGAAAAGATCGCTGAATGGCTGCAGGAACTACTTTGAAAGCTATTCTGATATCATAAACGATCTTCCCGATGAGCACCCCGAAAAGGCTAAGCTTTCAAAAATGCTTCTTGATGATGAGGAAAAGCTTATCGAGGCGGAATACAGGATAAAACGCTTTAAGTACAATTCCACCCTTTCAACTGTTTACAAGTATCTTTCTCAGCTTGGACTGAATGACAAGAGCGTACTGCGTTTTGCTACGCTGTCCTGTAAGGACGAGCTTCTTAAAGCTATGATAGAGCCCTCGCGAAACAAATTCAAGGCTTTGTACAAGGAAATGACCGCCTGCGTTCCCGAGCCTGCGCAGATGAAAGCAGAGCTTCCCGAGCAGCGCATTACTGTCAAGGCGCTTGTTGCTCTTATCAGCAGGTACACTGAGGAGTATACAAAGCAGAAGCGCGAGGCGGGATATGTTGATTTCTCCGACTGCGAGCGACTGCTGCTGGATAAGCTGCGCAGCGACAAGGTATTCTGCAAGCAGATATCCGAGCGCTTCCGCTGTATAATTGTAGACGAATTTCAGGATACAAACGATATCCAGTACGAGATCTTCAGGCTTATTTCAAGCCGCGAGAACAACCTGTTCTTTGTTGGCGATATAAAGCAAGCCATCTATGCGTTCCGCGGCGGCAATCCAAGAATAATGCTGTCGCTGTGCGATCCGCTGGTGGATCAGAGGCTTACTCCCATGCCTAAGGGCGTGCTGCCTAATATAAGAATACGAAACAGCGTATTTCCGCCGAAAATGCCGACTGCGAGGAAGATAAAGAGCGGCTGCAGAGTGTTTACGCTTGGTGCAAAGCATACTCCCCTGCCGCTGAATAAGAATTTCCGAAGCCGTCAGCAGGTCGTGGATACCGTAAACGCGATGTTCACGGGGCTTATGACACAGCAGTACGGCGATGTTGACTATAACGAGCAGACAAAGCTTATCTGCGGTGCAGAGTATCCCGGGGCTGAGGCGGACTACACCTCGGAGCTGCATTTACTGGACTATGCCGAGGCTGACGACAAGGTCGAAGCCGAAGCAAAATACACTGCGTTTCTTATCAACAAAATGATAAAAGAGAAATTCCCTGTAAAGCAGGGCGATAGTACCCGTCCATGCGAGGCAGGAGATTTCTGCATACTGCTGCGTTCGTCACCGAACAGAGCGGTATTTGAGGAGGCTATCAAGCAGTACGGTATCAACGTACAAAAGGGTGAGAGCAGTAATTACCTCGGCAGCGAGGAGATAACTCTGATACTGAATTATCTCAAGGTCATAGATAATCCCCTGCGCGATGAGGAGCTGCTTTCTGTACTGATGTCGCCTGTATACATGATGACTGCCGAGGAGCTTGCCGAAGCAAGGCTCGGTGTGCTTGGAATAGACAAAGCCAAATCAATCGGTACTGACCTAACCCCTCTTTATGAGCACTACAAGAATTCAACGCTGTTTGCGTGTATAAGCGCCTGCGCGAGAGCCTCGGACAGCACTGCTTTCGGTGCGTTCTCGGACGAGCTTTCCGAGGGAGAGCTTGCCGCTTACCGCGAGCTTCGCACAGAGGGTCACCCGAAATGCGTGAAATTCGTAAAAAACCTCACAGCATTCCGCTCGTTTATGGCGAACAACTCCATAGAGCGACTTATACGAAAGATATATGACGACACAGACTTTTTCTCCGTTATTTCCACCTACGAGCGCGGAGAATTCCGTCTTGCTAATATCCGTCTGCTGCTGAAATACGCTGCGGACTTTGAGAACAACGGCGGAGGTACGCTGGGAGATTTCCTGCGATATACCGACAATGTACGCGAGAAGAACGAGAATTTCGCCGAGGCAAGCCTTGCTGACAGCAGCGAAAATGCCGTAAAGATCATGACGTTCCACGCTTCAAAGGGACTTGAAATGCCGATCGTTATCCTTGCGGAGCTTGGCAAAAAGCCGAACAACCGCGATCTGAGCGAGGCCATGGTATTCAACCGCAGCGCGGGTATAGGACTGCGCTATGTCGATATCGAGCAGCGCTACCGCTACAAGCCCTTCGGCTATAATGCGATAGTGCTCGCCGAGGGAGAAAAGCGCAAAAGTGAGGAGCTGCGCCTTCTGTACGTTGCTATGACAAGAGCGCGCGAAAAGCTTATCATGGTTGGCAAATTCAGGCACAAGGACATTGATCCGCTGCGCACAAAAAGCTTTACTCCCGATTTTGCAATGTCTGAGGACAGCATGATAAGCTGGATAGTGGCGTCATTCCTGCGTTATTCGGGCGGTGCGCTCATTACCGAGCAGCCTGTCATGTTTGGTGACGGCATATTAAAGGCTAGTATAACAAGCAAAGTGCCTGCCGACCCTGCCGAGCAGCTGACAGATACTCCTCAGCTGACAAGCCTTCCTGACGATGAGTCTGCGATCAGGATAGCTGCTGCAATAAATGCAGAATATCAGCACCAAGCCGATACTGCGGCAAGGAGCAAATTTACCGTTACCGAGATAGCGCATATGATTGACGAGCTGCACGATCCCGACAGCTCAGGCGGAATGGTGTTCATGAGCAAGCCCTCATTTGCGCCTAAGGGCAGCCTTACAGGCAAAGAGGTGGGCGACGCTTATCATCATGTTATGGAGCATTTCCCTGTTGATGAGATAATTTCAGGTCAGGATCCCGATACCGCTTTCGTGACAGAGGTCTTGAAAAAACTGCGTGAACGTGATATACTGGACGATGCAGAGCTTAAAGCTGTAAAACCACAGCATATCGAAGCGTTCTTCAGAAGCGAGCTTGGACAGCGCATGCTGAATAGCCGCCGTATAGAGCGCGAATACCCGATATTTGCAGAGGTGCCTGCGCGTGATATCTACGTACAGCAGGACGGCACGACTATAATTCAGGGTCGCGCAGATATGTTCTTTTACGATGACGACGGCATCGTGCTTGTGGACTACAAAAGCGACACGAAGGAAAATCTTGAAAAAGAGCTGGAGGCATACTCCCGACAGCTTGCCATATACCGCACGATACTGCCTGTCATGACGGGGGTAAGGGTCAAGGAGATATACATCTACTCGTTCTCCTGTGATATGGCGGTAAAAGTTTAATGAGGTGATACTATCAAAAAGCATTTTTTAACAAGAGCCGCTGCACTGCTTGTGAGCTGCGCAGCGCTCACTACCTGTGCATACACGGAGAGCTACGGCTTCAGGAATGAAAAGGGGCTTGTAAGCACCGCGAGAGCGCCCTATGATAACAAATACACAAATATCCAGTGGCAGCTTGAAGCTTCGGAGAATGTAGGCGCTCCTGTCGCATACGGCGACAGCGTGCTTATTCCGAGCGGCAGCGAGATACTGCGCTATTCTGAGGCTAGCGGCACCAAAATGACGAGCATCAAGCTTGGCGGCGAGATATGCGCAGAATATTCAGGCGTGATGAACGGCAGTGTGCTGCTGCAGCCGCTTGAAAACGGTATCTGTACGATAGATTTTGCTGACGGCAGTGTTACTGCAAGCCGCGAATTCGGTGATATCGACAGTGATGTAGCTGTAATAGACGACATGGCTTATTTTTCGGCTAAGAACGGCAGCGATGAAACGTTCTACTGCGTAAAGCTCAACAACGAGCTTTCAACACTGTGGGCGTTCACAACAGAGGCTGATATTACTTCCCCGACAGTACAGGGCGACAATATCATCTTCGGCGCAGGCGATAAGCTTGTTACCTGCCACTACAAGGATGGTACCACGCACGAGATACCTGTCGGTGCCGAGATAACGGCTGCGCCGTTTGCGTCGCAGTATGCAGTATTCGTGACAACAGGCAACACCTCGGTGAAGCTTCGTCTTAACGATGACGGAACTATGGAGGAGGACTCCCTTATCTCCTGCAAGACAGGCGAAGGCTCGTCTGCGCCGCTTGCCTACAACAGCAAGCTTTATGTTACCTCTGCCGAGGGCCTGCATATCCTCGACAGCATAAACATGGAGATAACACATACTATCCCCGAGATAAAGAACGGAAGCGACCCTTTCATCTGCCGCGGCAACGGTACGCGCGTCTACACCGTCAGCGAATACAGCGAGGGCGGAATGGCGCTTCACAGTGTTTATGACGAGGGTGAGGACAACGAGCCTATCGACAAGATACTCGCTTTGCTGCAGAACTATGACGGCGGAAAGAGCGCTGTTTCCGAAAATGGCACTCTGTACTTCCGCGACGGTACAGGCAGAGTGTATGCACTGACGCTGGTGGAATATGATATATTCCAGATGGTGATAAAGCTTGTGCTTCTTGCAGCGCTCATCGTGGGCGTGTTTATCTGGATACGCATGCTCGCAAAGCGCAAGTCGCAGTCATATCCTAAATTCTGAGGAGATATATGAAAAAGATACTTTTTATCGCAACAGGTGGAACTATCGCTTGTGTTGATACAGCTCACGGGCTTACTCCAGAGGCCTCGGGAAAGGAGCTTCTTGCCGCGCTGCCCGAGCTTTCGGGGCTTTGCGAGATAGACGCGGTGCAGCCGTTTTCACTTGACAGCACGAATATGTCGCCGCGCGAATGGACGGAGCTTGCAAATGTTATTCAGCGCTCCTACAGCGACTACGACGGCTTTGTAATCGCTCATGGCACAGATACCCTCGCTTATGCCGCTGCGGCGCTCTCCTGCCTTATTCAGGGCGCTGACAAGCCTGTGATACTGACAGGCTCGCAGCTGCCGATGGGAGCGGACAGCTCCGACGCGCCGAGAAATCTTGCTGACGCATTTATTGCCGCTTGCAGTGGCTATACGGGAATAGGAGTTGTTTTCTGCGGAAAGCTCATTGACGGCAGGTGCGCAAAGAAGACCCACACACGAGCATTTGACGCTTTCAGCAGCATGGGAAAAGCTCCTGACGGCGAGATAAAGGACGGTAAGGTAACGCTTTCCGCAGAGCAATCCGACAGCGGTGCTCCGATATTCTTCAACCGTATGAATACCGCAGTTTCGCTTGTAAAGCTTATCCCTGCACTTGACCCTGATATTCTTGATTTCGCGGCACAGAAGAGTCGCATACTGATAATCGAGGGCTTCGGCACAGGCGGCTTCCCTGACTATGGCGACAAGGAATTTGAGCAGAAGATAGCTGAGCTTGTGTTAAGCGGCGTTATCGTCATCATGCATACGCAGGTACACGAGGGCGGCTGCGATATGTCGCTGTACGAGGTTGGTAGGGACGCGCAGAAGAAATACCGCATAATCGAGGCTAAGCGCATGACTACCGAAATGGCCGTGATGAAGGCTATGTGGGCGCTGGCTTATTCGTACAGCCGAGAGGATTTTGAGGAGCTGTTTGTGAGGGAGATATAAATGAACATTTTTGACACTATCCAAAACCGCTCCAGCTACCGCGGAGCCTACAAGCCCCAGCCTGTTCCCCGCGATCACCTGAACCTTATAATGCAGGCAGGACTTGCTGCTCCCTCGGGCTGCAACAAGCAGACTACCTCACTTATCGCGGTGGACGAGCCGCAGCTGCTTTCAGAGCTGCTCTCCATGATAGACCCGCCTATCTGCGCTACTGCGCCTGCAATTATCTGTGTGCTGACGCAGGAGATATTCGCTTACCGCGACAAGCGCTTCAATGTGCAGGACTACTCCGCAGCGATAGAGAATATGCTGCTTATGATAAAGGCGCTCGGCTATGAAAGCTGCTGGTATGAAGGGCACATAACTGACGATGACGATATCGGCGGTCAGCTTGCAAAGAGGCTTGGTGTGCCTGATAATTACAAGCTCGTATGCGTTCTGCCTGTAGGAATTGCGATTGATAAAACTAATCCGCCAAAGAAAAAGCCCTTTAACGAAAGGGCTTGGTTCAACGGCTTTAAAACGGAGGAATAACTATGGATATCATGCTTAAAAACGGCGATGTTTCAGCCAGGATAATCTCAAAGGGTGCAGAACTCAGATCGCTTGTTGTGAACGGTCGCGAGCTTATGTGGCGCGCTGATCCCGCGTTCTGGGGAAAGACCTCTCCCCTGCTGTTTCCGATGATAGGAACGCTTAAAGATGGCAAGACACTCATAAACGGCGAGGAATACAGCATAACAAAGCACGGCTTTGCGCGCGATATGGAACTTACTCCCGAGGAGATAAGCCCCACGACGGCTATGTTCAGCCTTACACAGAACGATACGACAAAGGCGATGTTCCCGTTTGATTTCCGCTTTACTGTGCGCTATACCGTAAAGGCTGACGGGCTTACCGTTACATACAGAGTACGCAATAACTCCGACAAACCTATGCCGTTCTGCATAGGTGCGCACCCTGCTTTTGCCTGCGACGGCGAGATGAGCGATTATCGCCTTGAATTTTCGAAGCGCGAGAGTGCCGCTGTGCCGAACTACAACCTTGACACAGGACTTCACGAGGAGAACAACCGCCGCGAAATGCCGATAAACGACAACGTCCTGCCACTCAGCCACGAGATGTTCTACGAGGACGTGTGCTACTTCGACAAGCTTGTTTCGCGCTCGGTGTATCTGCTGTACAAGGACAACAAGGGCGTGCGCGTGGACTTCCCCGACTTTACCAGCCTTGGCGTATGGCAGGCAAAGGACGCGCCGTTCCTGTGTATTGAGCCCTGGTGCGGCTCGGCTGACTTTGACGACTGCACTGGCGTTTTCGCCGAAAAGCGCGGTATCGAGATTCTCCAGCCTGACACCGAAAAGGCGTTTACCTACTCAATTACAGCAGTTTGAGCATAAACAAAACGGACTGAATCCAGTAAGCCCACTATAGGAAATTTAAAACCCCGCCGTTTTGCAACGGTGGGGTTTTATCGTTCCTATAAAAGGTGGGAATTGCCCAAAAGGGCTTCCTTTTCAGTCTGTTTTGCTTTTATGTAGTTGTAATCAGTTGACGAACATGTGCTTACGCTTGTTGAAATAAATGGAAGAACAAATAATAAGAACTGTAGAAGTAACGATACTACTAGCTGAAGAGGCGTCTAATACATCAGACGCTGATACACCGATTGTGGAAGCCACAAGTATAACATAAATAATGGGAACGATGATATTAGCAGCATAAGTCGTCATAAGCCATGTTATTGCATCTTTTTTGAACGCAGCAAGCCTGAATCTCGCAAATATAGCAATACAAGCAAGAACAATACAGAAAATACCGTAAATGATATCAATAGTCTTAAGGTTGGGATAGAAGGCGTAGATCAGACTTGCCGAATATCCTCCACCGTAATGGGAACCTGTAAAGGTAAGCACTGCAGCAACTATGTTAAGCACTGCATTAGCAAACAGCTGGAAGTAGATAACGAACTTGAACCAGTTCATAGGCAGCTGCTGAACCACGCCCTGATTGTTGAACTGATAAGCATTGGGCTGCTGAGGTGCAGCATTGTAAGGCTGCTGAGGTGCGGCGTTGTAAGGCTGCTGAGGCGCAGCATTGTAGGGCTGCTGAGGCGCAGCGTTGTAAGGCTGCTGGGGCATAGTGTTTACAGGCGGTGTTGAGGCTGCAACGGGCTGCTGAACGGGTGTTTCCTCCACTGTAGCACCACAGGTGCTGCAAAACTTTGCACCATTAGCTAACGAAGTTCCACAAGATTTACAAAACATGAAAATCTCTCCTTTTCATATAACTATATTTCAAATGAGATCTCACTTGAATTTCTGTGTGAAGTTGATAATAAAACCAACTGCTGCGGAAAGCACCGCGCTTATCGCAAGCGGGAACCACACATTCGCAAGCGGCAGACCGCCCGAATTTTCGTGGATATTCATGCCGTAGAAGCTGAACACGATCGTTGGCACAGCGATGATGATAGTCAGCGTGGTCATGCGTTTCATGACTATGTTGAGGTTGTTGGAGATAATGCTCGCGGTGGTGTCCATCGTGCTCTTGATGATGTTTGTGTAGATATTGGTCATCTCCATCGCCTGTCTTACTTCGATGATAACATCATCAAGAAGGTCCTGATCCTCCTCGTACAGCTTTAAAAATCGTCCGCGCATGAGCTTGTTGAGGATAGTCTCATTCGATTTCAGTGACGTTGAGAAATAGACCAGCGACTTCTCAAGGCCGTGCAGCTGTAAAAGGCCTTTGTTCTGCATGGACTTGTGCAGTGTGCCCTCAACATAATTTGAGAGCTTGTCGATCTGCTTGAGATACTGCAGGTATCTTGCCGCGATACGAAGCAGTATCGTCAGCACGAATCTTGTCTTGAAATGCGGCAGTACACCCTTTACAACGCCCTTTGCCATATCATCGACAATAGGGTTTTCTTTAGCGCTTACCGTAATTACATTAGTAGATGTAATGATCACACCCATAGGCGTTGTGGAATACTGTAACGTGCGCTCGGGATTGTTCTCGATAGTATCGGAAACAGGATAGTCAACGACGATAAGGGTAACTCCGTCATCGGATTCGATACGGGAAGGCTCCTCCTCGTCCAGCGCGGCGCGGATATAGTCACGCTCGATATGCATATCCTCTTCAAGCTCTGAGATCTCGGTCTCAGTCGGATTTATAACATAGATCCAGGAGCCTGTTTCGGCTGCTTCTATCTCGCAAAGACGTCCGTCAATGTTCTTGTAATGTTTTATCAATGCGTATCACTCCTTGCTTTTTACGCAAAGAAGCACACCGC
>JAZNWG010000292.1:0-3294 GCA_045593225.1 Oscillospiraceae bacterium | reverse complement strand
TTAGGCTTTTCAGATCAACTGAGGATATCGCGCCCTTGATAGCTGCGGCAGTGCCGACATTGCTTACACACGGCGCTTCGATGTCACCGTGGGGAGTGTGGAAAACTCCGCGGCGTGCGCGACCCTCTTGTTTTTTGAGTTCGTAAAGCATATATTTAATCTCCTATTATCTTCTTTGGAACGCTGCCCACTTCTCCGCTTGCCGTAATGCACCAGCAGTACTCGCCGTATTCTGCGAAGATCCATATCGGCTCGCCGCGCTTTACGCTCGGAAATGCGTTCAGGTTTCCCCATACATGCAGGATACCGCCCCATTCGCCGCTCATGCAGTAGGGCGCAATGCCCTTTTCGCCTGTGTCGAGGTTTCTGAATACCCCGAAGCCCTCGGGCGCAGGCTCGCCCACGCGCTCGAAGCGGTGCTGCTCATAATCAGCATATATCCAGCCCTCGCTGCCCTTGTGGTCAGAGGTGACGGTCTTAGCCTCGCCAATAGGCAGGAATTCGGTCTTATAGCTGTATTTGCTGCCGTTCTTTTCTATGATGAGTGCGTTTATCTGCGCCGCAGGCTTTACCCCCGCGCCGCCGTCTATATCTATTATGCGCCGCTCGTTATCGAATATCGGCAGATTATCGTTCTGCCGTCCGATCGCGTAGGCAGGGAAGTGTCCGCAGACTATCGTCTTATCGGTCGGATTTTCCCTGTCGATAAAACGCGGAATGAGCATGTGGCGGAAGCTTGTCATTTCTGTCCAGTTTTCGCCCTCAAGTCCTGCATGAACGAAGATGTGCTGTTCCGTTTCGATCGCGTCTGGGAGGTCGTGGATAAAATCTATCTCCGCCTTGTAAGCCTCGTATACAGCCGTGCGTTTTGCCGCAGTGTCAGTTGAAAAATCGCTTATCCCAAGCGCTTTCGCCATCTCGCCGAAGCAGCAGTTCGGCTTTGCGGAAAAGCGCTGCAGGTACTTCTCGTCATCGTAACGCAGAGCAAGACCCGTAACGTAGGTGTCGTTGTTGCCGCCGATAACATAAACACGCGGAGCCTTTGTAAGCTCCATAACATACCGCAGTGCCGCGATGTTGTCCTCGCCACGCTCCAGTATATCGCCGAGTATAAAGAGAAAGTCCTTGCCTTTTTTGTAGCCGCACTTTTTAAGCAGGCTGTCAAGCTCGCGCCAGTGCGTGTGGATATCGCTTACGCAGATGATGCCGCAGCGCTCGGGGAGCGTGGGTCTTATTATATTAAGCATTTTGTTTACTCCAGAAATTCATCGACATATCTCAGCCATTTTTCGCTCTGATATATCGCAGCCTCGCAGTGCTTGTAGCCGTCGAAGCATATCACGCGCGCCTCGGGGTAGTGCTTTTTGATGAGCTTTCCTACCTTTTTTGATATCATCTCGTTGCCCTTGGTACCGTGAATATACAACACCTTTGTGTCTGAGCATATATCAGTGCATAGATTCTGCGAGCAGGCGGAGCCTACGATGTTTCTCACCGAGCTCTCACTCATGTTATCTGCTATCTTCAGGAAGTTATCAAGATACTTTTCGGGGAGAAAATCACGCTTGAATGCTTCGAGAGTCTTGTGGTCGCGCTGCTTTGACTTTGCGATTATCTTCAGATAATTGCTCGTCATTATTTTGATTGCAAGCTTAGGCATTGCTTTCAGCGGAGCTCCGTCCATCACCAGCTTTTCGATATGTATCCTGCCGTTTTTCCATATCTCGTGCGCGATAACTCCGCCCATTGAAAGACCGCATACAGCAAACACCTTGCCGTCGTAGCCCTCGATGAGATAATCCTCTATCTTGCTTGCTTCGTCCTGAACAGAGATAAACTCACTGGGCTCGTCCTCGTCGTGTGCGTCAAGCTCCACCGCGATAACACGGAAGCTGTCCTTGTAGTGCGCTATCTGCTCCTCCCATATCTGCCACGGGGTAAGCACGCCATGGATAAGCACCATAACGGGTGCGCCAAGCTCGCCGTATGTGTGGAATGTCATAGTGTCCTCCTTACAGAATAGCCATCGAATCGCCGAAGCTGAAAAAGCGGTACTTCTCTTCAACAGCAACCTTGTATGCATTCATCGTGTTTTCCTTGCCCATGAATGCGCTGACAAGCATTATCAGCGTACTTTCGGGCAGGTGGAAATTCGTGATAAGTCCGTCTATCGCCTTGAATGTATATCCGGGGTAGATGAATATTCCCGTATCAGCAGAGCAGGCGGTTATCTCGCCGTTTTCGCTCATGTTTGCCGCGGATTCCAGCGTGCGGCAGGAAGTTGTGCCAACTGCGATGACCCTGCCTCCGCGAGCCTTGCATTCGGCTATCTTTTTCGCAGTCTCCTCAGGAATAGAGAAATGCTCGACATGCATCTTGTGGTCGAGAATGTTGTCCTCCTTTACAGGGCGGAATGTGCCGAGACCCACATGCAATGTTACATAAGCTGTATCAACGCCCTTTTCAGCGAGCTTTGCAAATACTTCGTCAGTGAAGTGCAGTCCTGCAGTCGGAGCGGCTGCAGAGCCTGTTTCGCGGCAGTAGATGGTGTTGTAACGGTCTTTTTTCTCTAATTTCGCTGTGATGTAGGGCGGCAGAGGCATCTGACCTATGCGGTCGAGGATATCAAAGAAGTCGCCCTCAAACGAAAAGCGCACGATACGGTTGCCCTCCTCAACTGTTTCCAGCACTTCGGCTGACAGCCCCTCAGGGAAATCAACAACAGCGCCCGCTTTGAGCTTTTTGCCGGGGCGCACCATGGATTCCCAGTCGGTGAGAGAGCGGCGCTTCAGGAGCAGAAGCTCTACATTCGCACCCGTTCCTCTCTTAGTACCATAAAGGCGCGCAGGGAATACGCGGCTGTCGTTCATTACAAGCAAGTCACCCTTTTTGAGGTAATCGCATATATTGTAGAAGCGGTCGTGTGTAATTTCTCCTGTTTCGCGGTCAACCTTCATAAGTCGCGAGCTGTCGCGTGGCTCAACAGGGGTCTGAGCGATAAGCTCCTCGGGGAGGTCATAATAGAATTCTGATTTAAGCATATATTATCTCCGTTTTAATTGTTGTTCTTAAAGTCGCATAATAATTCATTATATATTGTACCACATCTGCGAGGGGTTTTCAATTGACACATCACAACAATTTCAACAAAATACAGGTCGAATTTTGATAATATTTAGCTGAATAGCAATTGACAAGAATACATATATATGTTAAAATGATTAAAGTAAAAAGTGATAGAGGTGCGGGGACGATCAGTAACGCTCATTTATGACCGACGGAGGTCGTGGGTGC
>JAZNWG010000291.1:0-2310 GCA_045593225.1 Oscillospiraceae bacterium | reverse complement strand
CTTCTCAGGATACTCGGATATGGCTATCGGTCTTGGTAAGATGATGGGCTTCAACTTCCCCGAGAACTTCGATTACCCCTACATGAGCCACAGTATCTCCGAGTTCTGGCGCCGCTGGCACATGACGCTCGGTGGTTGGTTCAAGAGCTATATCTATATCCCCCTCGGCGGTAACCGCAAGGGTACAGCCCGCAGGATATTCAATCTGCTCGTTGTATGGGCGGTAACAGGTATCTGGCACGGCGCAAGCTGGAACTTCATGCTGTGGGGTCTGTATTTCGGCATAATCATAGTGCTGGAGCGACTTTTCCTCGGAAAGTGGCTTGAAAAGATACCCTCGTTCTTCAGCTGGCTTTATACCTTCGTACTGGTAGTTTTCGGCTGGGTACTTTTCGAGGCTATCGACCAGACCAATGTTGACATCGTACTGATGTTCCAGCAGGTAGGAAGCTATATCGGCGCTATGTTCGGTGCAAACGGCGTATTCATGGACGATTTCGCAACAAGCGCTATCATGAACTACGGTATCATCTTCGCGCTTTGTATCCTCGGCAGCTCCGATATCATCAAGAGCCTGTCCACCTATATCAGGACAAAGGCTCCGAAATGGACACAGTACAGCATTCCTGTAGTTCAGATGGTGGTAATGCTCGCTTCTATAGCTTACCTCTCCACCGCGACCTACAACCCGTTCCTGTACTTTAATTTCTAAGAAGGAGGAGTATGCATGAAATTTAAAATGACCCCGACAAAGCTGATGATCGGTATATTTGCATTTGTTCTGCTGTCTGTGCCGATCTCTACAATAGTACTCCCCAAGCAGGAGCGCAGCGAGAACGAAAACCGCACCCTCGCGACCTTCCCCACTCTCATAAACGAGAAGAAGTGGGAAAAGGCCGAGGACTTCGGCGGCTATGTTGACGCCATTAAATGGGATTATATCACTGTACGTGATAAGCCCAGCTTCATGGACGATATCGAGACCTACTACGCCGATCACCTTGTCGGCAGAGAGCAGTGGGTGCAAGCCAAAAACAAGCTGGAAATGCTGATCGGCAAGCAGGAGATAAACGGCGTTTACACCGTTGACGACCACATGATACAGGTGTTTACAGAGTACGATGCAGACGACGTGCAAAGCTCTATCGACGCTATGAATACCTTTGCTGAAAACCACCCCGAGCTTCCCTGCTCGATAATGCTCGCACCTACCGCGCAGGAGTTTTTCAAGGACAAGATGCCGAGCTACAACGGCTATCTTAGCCAGAAGGGCTTCATCGAGGACGTTTACGAGCAGATGGAGGGCTTCACCACCATTGACTCGCTCAGCTTCATGTCAGAGCATAAGGACGACTATCTGTTCTACCGCACTGACCACCACTGGACCAGCCTTGGCTCGTACTACGCTTATTGCTCCGCAGCAAAAGCGCTCGGTTACAGCGCATACAGCCTGAATGATTTCAACATTGAAACAGTAAGCAGCGATTTCCGCGGTACGCTGTACTCAAAGACGCTGGACAACGGAGTTACTCCCGACAGCATCGACTACTATCACCTTAAAAACAATGCGCCCGAGATCACTATGACGGTGAACACAGGCACAGAGGAGAAGGTCTACGACAGCCTTTATGTGCGTGATTACCTCGATGTAAAGGATAAGTATTCCTCCTTTACAGGCAGCAACCAGCCTATTATTGAGATAGATACCAACATCGAAAACGGCAAGAAGCTGCTTATCGTAAAGGACAGCTATGCGCACAGCCTTGTGCCGTTCCTCGCTAACCACTACGAGAAGATAACAATGGTGGATATGCGCTATATCAACGGCGATCTTAACTATTTCATCGACATGGATGAGTATAATCAGGCGCTGTTTATGTTCAACGCCGTGTCCTTCTCCACTGATGAGATGCTGGATAAGATCCAGTTTACAAAATGAGAGAGCTGATACTGACGGTAAATGAGGAATTCGATGGCAGAACGCTTCAGGAATTCCTCAGAAGCCGCGGCTTTTCGCGCAGGATAATCGTAAAGCTGAAGCACGTCAAGGACGGAGTCACCCGCGATGGCGTGCTGATACGCACGATAGACACTGTTCATACGGGCGATAAGATACGTGTCATCATGCAGGACGAGGGCGGATTGATACCAAACCCTGAGCTTAAAGCAGGCATAGCTTACGAGGACGAGGACGTTATCGTTTTCGACAAGCCGCCATATATGGCTGTTCACCCCTCGATAAAGCACAGCAACGACACACTCGGAAACCTGTTTGCGGCGATGTATCCCGATACTCCGTTCCGCGCAATA
>JAZNWG010000290.1:0-2251 GCA_045593225.1 Oscillospiraceae bacterium | reverse complement strand
AAGATTTTTAAGGCTGACACCTACTGTGTAGATAAGGAAATAAGTAAAGATTATCAGAGTGTACTTATCGGTAAACACTATTCGAAGCTGAGTGAGGAACGGCACATTTTTCGCCTGTTCCTCAGCACTTTCTTCTGTTACTCTTTCCTTTGTAAAGTAATATTCAAGTAAAGTCAGCGGCAGAGCCAGTATAGCGAGAACCGACATAACTGTTATCCATTTGCTCTGATCCACACCGACCATCGGCATAATAAGCATCGGGAACAGCAATGCCACCAATATGCCGGACATCATGATGCTTGATATCTGATTGAACACCGACAGACTTCCGCGCTGGGTGGTATTTCGCGTGGAGAGCGGCACCATCAGATTATGGCTCATGTTGTAAATGGTAAATGCAATGGAATAAAACAGGTTATAGGATACCATTACCCATATCACCTGCAGAGTCTCGCTGCCTGACGGCACTGTAAACAGCAATATTCCGGTAATGGCGACAAGAGGAGCAGACAGCAGCAGCCACGGGCGTGCCTTGCCCTGCTTGTTTCTGGTTCTGTCGATTATGTATCCCATTATGACATTTGTGATAGCGTCAATAATTTTCGATACTATCGGGAATATTGTCAGGAACAGACCGCCCCATACACCGGTAAGATCAAGAACATCGGTGTAGTAGACATTGAGATAGGTTGCCAACACAGCGTTGAGCAGCAGCGCACCACTCGGACCGATAAGATAGCCCAGCCACTGCTCTGCTCCCGTAACATTCTTTGACTTTATTCTGCTTGCAGGAAGCTTCATTTCTTTCTTCATGATAATATCCTCTACTTTATTTCTTAAGCATTGCTATAAGACCCTTGATGAAATGACCGTTCGCCATATTAAGCAACCCCTTTGCCAGCGAATCGCTCATTGCGCCGCCGCTGCTGATAACCATACTTCTCATGGGACAGTCTGTTGCGCAGGTTATCATCATTTTATAGCTGGGATCCGACATATCTTTCTTACCGCCAAAGCTCTTGGCAATAATTTTTTCCGTAACCTTGTACTGTATCTTCATAATGAAAGAATGCTCTTTCATTTCCATGCAGGTGCTGTCCATTGTAAACTGACCTTTCTTCGGCTCAGCAATAACGGGAACAGGATGACCCATAAGCCGCTCCCAATCCTCGCGGCTGGGTCTGCCGGTCGGCTTTTCATACCAGCTGCCCACCTGCCATTCGGGTACTGCGATTTCCTCGCCTGCTATCTCAACTGATTCCTGCAGACGTATATCGCGGCTTGATGCTCCGAGCTGAACAGCGTATGTACCGCCGGGAATCTTCCAGCCGTCATTCCAAACGGCAAAGCTGCGGTCATCAAGTTCAAATCTCACAGTTGTGCTTTCACCCGGCTCAAGCTCGACTCGTTCAAAACCCTTGAGTTCCCTTATCGGGCGGAAAATGCCGTTCTGAGGCGGTGCAATATACAGCTGCACAACCTCTGCGCCTCTGCTATCACCGGTATTTTTAATCACGGCAGTAACCGTGCGATCCTGTATATTCAGATTGCTGTATTCAAACTGGGTGTAGGAAAGTCCAAAACCAAAGGGATAACGGACAGACTTTTCTGCTTTGTCGTAATAACGGTAACCTGTATAGATGCCTTCTCTGTACTCGGTGTTTTTCTTTCCGAAGGTATCTGCAGATATTACGTCATCATAAGAAACAGGCCATGTTTCTGTCAGCTTTCCAGACGGAACAGCCTTGCCAGTAAGCAGATTCGCTGCCGCCTGACCGCCTGCCTGTCCCGGGAGTCCCATATAAAGAATAGCCTTGACCTTATCAGCCCAAGGAAGCTCCATGGCACTTCCGCCAAGCAGTACAACTACAGTATTGGAATTGGCTGCTGCAACTGCTTCAACCAATGCGTTATGTCCGTCAGGAAGTTTCATGTGGTCTCTGTCAAAGGCTTCTGATTCGTAGCTGTCAGGAAGGCCGACAACCACAACGGCAACCTTTTGCTTTGTGGCTGCTTCGACTGCTGCCTTCAGTTCTTCCTCACTTACATTGCCTTTATCATCACCGCATTCGCAGCAAGGGGCATCCGGCAGAGCATCCTTGATATTTACTATCTCCGTCGGATTGATATGGCTGCTGCCGCTGCCCTGATAACGCAGATTGCCTGCCATGTAGCCGATAAGCACCATATCATCCTGCGCCAGCGGAAGAATATGATCGTCGTTCTTGAGCAGCACCGCACCCTGTTCAGC
>JAZNWG010000289.1:0-3163 GCA_045593225.1 Oscillospiraceae bacterium | reverse complement strand
AAGCCTGTGAGATAGAACACGCCCTCCGAGCCGAAGGTAGCATTTACGAGCGGTATTCCCATAAAGCCGCAGTTTGCATAGATTATGGCAAAGCGCTCTATCTCAGAGCTTTTTCTGCCCTTTCTCACAGCTATATAGGCTGCTGCCATCAGAGCGAGGTGTGCAATAGCGGCAAGCCCTGCAGCTATGCCCAATCCCGCAAGCAGTGTTGTGTCGAAATCCATTATATAGGAGTTGAAGATGACGATGGGATTTACTATCGAGAGGGTTATCGCGGAGAGCTGCTTTGTGCTCTCGTCCGACAGCATTTTTCTTTTGTACAGGAAATATCCGAAAAACAGCAGTATAAACATCACCACTGCCTGAAAAGCGATTATCTGAGCCGAGTCCATAGTTGTTCCTTTCAAGGTTTTATTGCAGAATAATTATACTACTTTTCGGACGGTTTTTCAATATGTGTATTGATTTTTTCTCTGAACGGGTGTATGATTAAAGCAGTAAACTTTTGGGAGGTGCGGTATGTCGGAAAAGACGAAAGATATAATAGATACTCTGCTATGTGGCTTTTATATGGCGGTTTTCTGCGTGCCGACCATATATCTGACCGTAGGAATAGTTAAATACCTCAATTGGGATGGCGCTCTGACATTTGTCTGCCCGATAGTTTGCGGGGTGTTTTCGGGTATAGCTGTAGTCAGTGACAGCAAGAAAAAAGCAGGATTGAAATGGCTGGCTTCTGTGCCACTTTCAGCAGGTGCTTTCTTTGCAATAGGCAATACAGACCTGCTGATGAGAATGTATAATGCCATAGACCCGTTATATTATGCCGAGTACGGCGCGCTTTCAATGGGCGAGGCGTTCAGCGGCGCAGCAGTGCTTTATATGGTGTTGCTGGCTGTGTTTGTCGGTAACATCGTCGGTCTATCCTGCAGTGGTATAGAACTCACGCGAAAGGGTGAGAATGTTTTTGCGGTGCTTCAGAAGATAGTCTGTCCGATATTGTGCGTTATTATTGTGGGAATAACGGTATATCTGTTATGTGCACTTCCGTCTTTACCGCCCGTATACGGCTAATGTGACACATTTGTGAATTTTTTCTTTTACCCCTTGATTTTTTCTGAAAATGTGATATAATGATTTTAGCACTCTTGATATGAGAGTGCTAAAACTTTTGTAAATACGACATAGAATATAAGGAGATGACTTTAAGTGGCAACAAAGAAGTTCAAGGCGGAGTCCAAGCGACTGCTTGAGATGATGATAAACTCCATATACACTCACAAGGAGATATTCCTGCGCGAGCTTATCTCAAACGCAAGCGACGCTATGGACAAGCTGTATTTCAAATCCATGAGCGAGAATATTGGTATCACACGCTCCGATATGGCGATAAAGCTCGAGGCTGACAAGGACGCACGCACTCTCACCATTACCGACAACGGTATCGGCATGACCAAAGAGGAGCTTGAAAACAACCTCGGCACTATCGCAAAGAGCGGCTCTCTCGCATTCAAGACTGAGAACGAAAAGACTGACGATGTAAATATAATCGGTCAATTCGGTGTTGGCTTCTATTCTGCATTTATGGTGGCTAAAAAGGTCACTGTAATTTCCAAGGCTTACGGCAGTGACGAGGCTTATATCTGGCAGAGCAAGGGTGTTGACGGCTACACCATCGAGGAGGCTGAAAAGCCTACCCACGGTACAAAGATAATCCTTGAAATAAAGGACAACGCTGACGAGGAGAACTATGACGAGTTCCTCACACCGTTCAAGATAAAGAGCCTTATCCGCAAGTATTCCGACTATATCCGCTATCCTATCATGATGGATACGGAGCACGAAAAGCTCAAAGAGGGCAGCGAGAACGAATACGAAAAGGAGATCGTTACCGAAACGCTCAACAGCATGACTCCTATCTGGAAGAAGTCCAAGAGCGAGATAACCGACGAGCAGTACAACGGCTTTTACAAGGATAAGTATTACGACTACGATGAGCCTATCGCGCATATCCACACACGCACAGAGGGCACAGCGACATACACGGCGCTGATGTATATTCCGGCAAAGGCACCCTTTGACTACTACTCCAAGAACTACGAAAAGGGTCTGACGCTGTATTCGAGTGGCGTTATGATAATGGAGAAGTGCGGCGACCTGCTGCCTGACTACTTTGGCTTTGTAAGAGGTCTTGTTGACAGCGAGGATCTGTCGCTGAACATCTCCCGTGAAATGCTCCAGCATGACAGACAGCTGAAGCTTATTGCCAAGAGCCTTGAAAAGTCCATCAAGAACGAGCTGAAGAAGCTTCAGAAGAACGATCGCGAGAAGTACGAGAAGTTCTGGGACGCATTCGGCACACAGATAAAGTACGGCATTTATGAGAGCTTCGGCGCAAACAAGGACAGCCTGCAGGATCTGCTGATGTTCAAGAGCAGCTTCGGCGCTTACACAACGCTTGAAGAGTACGTTTCCCGCATGAAGGAGGAGCAGAAGTACATCTACTTCGCAAGCGGCTCGTCCGTTGCGAGAATAGAGAGCCTGCCGCAGACCGAAATGGTGAAGGACAAGGGCTATGAGATACTGTACTTTACCGATCACGTTGACGAGTTCACCATGCAGGTAATGCATGACTACAGCGGCAAGGAGTTCAAGTCTGTTTCCGCCGATGATCTCGGCCTTGAAACGGAGGCCGAAAAGGAAGAGATCAAAAAGGCTGAGGAGGACAACAAGGAGCTGTTCGAGTTCATGACCGAAAAGCTCAGCGGTAAGGTAAAGGCTGTAAAGCTGTCCCAGCGCCTAAAGACTCACCCAGTCTGCATTACAAGCGAGGGCATGCTCTCCCTTGAAATGGAGAAGGTGCTCTCTGCAATGCCCGAGGAGCAGGCACGCTCCGCAAAGGCTCAGAAGATACTTGAGATCAATGCCGAGCACCCCATTTTTGCGAAGCTGAAGTCCCTGTACGAGAGCGACAAGGACGCGGTTGCAAACTATGCGGATATCCTGTACACACAGGCTCTGCTGATCGAGGGAATGGCTATCGAGAATCCTGTGGAGTTTACAAACAAGCTCTGTGAGATCATGGCGAAATAATATTTATGCCCCGAGCTTACTCGGGGCATTTCTATGTTATGATACAAAAACTCCTCCCGAGTCGGGAGGA
>JAZNWG010000288.1:0-3240 GCA_045593225.1 Oscillospiraceae bacterium | reverse complement strand
AAAAATATGCTATAATTATAGTATCTATTAACTTTGATTTTATGCACTTTTGCGCATCCTCTCATGCAATCACTGCGCAGGTGCAGCCATTTGAACGAAAGGATGATTTTATGTCAAAACAAAGCTTTTTCAAAAAGGCTCTGACAGGCTTTATCAGCACTGCAATGCTGGCTTCGTCAGTGCCTTACGTATCAGCTCCCGTATCTGCCTCAACCAGCCACAACTACGCTGAGGCTCTCGAGCTCAGTCTTTACTTCTACGACGCCAACCAGTGCGGCTCAGAAGTAGATGACAACTGCCTTACATGGAGAGGAAACTGTCATACCTATGACGCTACAGCTTCACTTGACAGCGCTACAGGACTTTCAAGCTCTTCAAAATCAGCCATTCAGGCTCAGAACGGAGGCTCAAGCACAGTAGATGTATCAGGAGGCTATCACGACGCCGGTGACCATCTGAAATTCAACATTACAATGGGATTCTCAGCTACATCTCTGGCATGGTCGTATTTCTCACACCCCGAATCCTACGACGAAACAGGTACAACCGATCATCTCAAGTACATTCTCAGGGAAATGTGCGATTACTTCATGAAGGTTACTTATCTCGACAGCAGCGATAATCTTATTGCTTATTGTTACATGGTAGGAGACGGCGGTGACCATGCTGTATGGACAATTCCTGAGGTTCAGACAATGAACCGTCCTACTTACTGGGCTGATTCATCACATCCTTCAGCAGATTCAGCCGGACAGATGTCTGCAGCACTCGCTTCAAGCTCACTGGCATTCAAGGACAGTGACCCTGAATATGCCGCTGAATGTCTGAAATACGCACAGGCTCTCCATAAATTTGCAAAGGCTTATCCGGCCAATACATATGACGGCGTAGGAGCATATTATTCTCCTTATGAAGGCTACGGATACGATGATATAGCATGGTCCGAGCTCTGGTGCACACTCGCTGCAAACGATGGCACACTTCCGTCCTCATATACCCCCACTTACAAGAAAACATCAAACGGATGCTATAACAACAGCTGCTATGACTATGACAAGTATACATGGGATAAAGTTTGGTCAGGATATGCTGCGCTCCTTACTGAATTAGGATATGATACAAGCACATATCTCGAAGAAATCAAATTTGAACTGAATAATCAGGGCGGACTCAGCACCAGTTCGTATAATGCAGCTGGCTGGGGTGCTTCACGTTATAACTGTGCACTTCAGATGCTCGCACTCCACGTGGCTGACGCTACAAATGATTCTTCCTATGCAGATGCCGCAAAATATCAGATGGACTATATCCTCGGTAACAACCCCACAGGCTACAGCTTTATAGTTGGTTACGGCGACAGCTGGCCTACACATATCCACCACCGTGCTGCCAACCCCGGAAACGGCAACCAGACCTCAACGGATAACCCTGATTCCAAGTACGTACTCTACGGAGCTCTTATCGGAGGTCCCGATTCAAGCGGTAATTATGAGGATCACGCAGACCGTTACCAGTTCACAGAACCTGCCCTTGATTATAACGGATGTTTCGCACTTGCTATTGCAGGTATTTACTCAAGATACGGCGGCGACACAACTGCTGCAAAGGCAACTATCGCAAACGCATCCGAAATTGACGAAAATTTCGTTTTCGGCAGCGGTGAAGTAGTTGTTGACTGTAAAACACAGCTTGAATATGACAATTCACCCATGACAGTAGGCGAAACAAGAGCTATCAGATTCTACCACTCTGACGAGCTTACAGGTTCAATGGCTCTCATTTCAGAGGTTTCAAGCAATATTTCATACACTTATGAGGAAGGCAGCGATACAATATATATTACTGCCCTCGAAGCCGGAACAGCTACAATGTATATCCAGGATACAAATTGTGCATTCGGAGACTACGCAACCATTGAAATTAAAGAACCTGAAACTACAGAGCCTACTACTGAAGAGCCTACAACCGAACCCACAACAGAAGCTCCTTCCGACGTTGAGTACGGCGATGCAAACGTTGATGGTGAAGTTGACATCAACGACGCAGTTCTTATTATGAGCCACATGGCAAATCAGAATGCATACCCCATCACCGCACAGGGTATTACTAACGGCGACGTTTACCAGCAGGGCGACGGAATCAGCCTCGGTGACGCAAACTCAATCCAGAAGTACCTTGCAAAAATGATCAAGACACTTCCCGAGTCGTAATAACACAAATCAGGGCGGATATATTCCGCCCTTTTGTTTGACCAAATGTTGCGGTAAAGGAAAGCTTTTCCTGATTTTTGCGGTTTTTTCCATTACTGTTGACAGCTTTTATATATTGTGATAAAATGTATAATGTAAATTAATTTATGGAGGGCATAATAATGAAAGGTTTAAAAGCAAAAAAAGCCTTCGCCGGCTTTTTGAGCGCCGCTATGCTCGGTATGTCCCTGCCTGCTTCAGCCGTAGTCAACGCTGTTGAGGCAACTACCGAAATCATCTATTCAAGCGGCTTCGAGGACGGCGATGTCAGCGCATTCTCAGGCAGAGGCGGCGTTGAAACAATTACTGCAACTACCGAACAGGCTTATTCCGGAGAATATTCAATGAAGGTTTCTGACAGAGAAAAAAGCTGGCACGCTCCGTGGATACGCATTGACGAAATCTGCGAGCCTAATACGGAATATATGGTAAGTGCCGCAGTAAAGACAGAGTGGTACAACAACGTTATCGTCAGCTGGGAGTATACGGATACTGCCGGCGAAAGACACTTCTTCAACCTCAAGAACGGCACAAGCAACGGCGACTGGGTCGTTTTCGAGGACCTCAAGGTCAGCTTTACAGAGGAAATGACAAACGTTTACATTTATATTGAGTGCGGAGATACAGCCACAATGTACGTGGATGATTTCACTCTCGAAACTGCTCCCATTTACCCCATTCAGGACGAGCTCGCTTCAATCAGCGACGTTTATTCTCCCTATTTTGATATCGGTACCGCTATCATGGCGTCCAACCTCGCTTCACCATCCTTTATGGATCTCGTTGAGAAGCACTTTGACGACAGCATTACCTTCGGCAACGAGCTGAAGCCTGACTCAGTCCTCGACGAGGCTGCTTGTCTCGCTTATTTCGAGGAGAACGGCGACGATACCAATCCTCAGGTTACCCTCAGTGCCGCAAGAAGTCTCCTTAATTACTGCCGTGACACCAACACTCCTGTAAGAGGACACACCCTTGTATGGCACAGCCA
>JAZNWG010000287.1:0-7123 GCA_045593225.1 Oscillospiraceae bacterium | reverse complement strand
TGTTAGCGCTGAAAGCAAAGTCGCAGTTTGGTTGTCTGTCATAGTAGCGTTTATCCACGTCAACGATAGACATACCGTCAGAGTTGCCGCCGCCAAAATCAACGTCAACATACATAGGTCTTACATCTTCACATACCTGTGGGTCCAGCATATACAGCACAGCCAGTGCATCGTGTACAGGCGCCATATCGTCACCCATTGGCTGGAATGTGGAATAACCGCGGATGCGCTGTTTAATCATATCAGCAGCAGCCAGACAGGCCTTTGTGCCGCCGGCCTCGATAATGTCTGCTTCGCTGCCTTTTACACAGGCTTTATGTGTTGCATCCAGTGGGATAACTGTGATTTTTGCACCACAGTCCATAACAATTTTTGCAGCTTCAGGGTCGCACCACCAGTTGAATTCGGCAGCTGCTGTTTTGTTCCCATGGGCGTATGCAGCACCCATAATTACAATTTCTTCAATATTTTCCACGATTTCCGGTTTTGCACGGAATGCAAGTGCCAGGTTTGTCAGCGGACCAACAGGAACGATAGTAACTTTTTCTTTTGCTTCAGACAGATATTTGATGTAGAAAGAAACAGCATCCATATCTTCAGCTTTTTTGTTTACACTTGGAGGCAGTTCCAGCCAGTCGCCGTGAATTTCCATTTCTCTGAATTCTTTGCCGCCGTATGGTACTTCAGGTCTTCTCCATGCAGGCAGTGTGGAAACCATTGGCAGATGTGCACCTTTGTACACAGGCACTTCTTCCCTGCCCAGATATTCCAGCAGGCGCAGTGTGTTTTCTGTTGTGTATGTGATACCACGGTTGCCGTTTACAGAACAGATGGCCACAACATCCAGTTCTTCTGCTGCAAGAGCACACATTATAGCAATAGCGTCATCAGTGCCGGTATCAACGTCCATAATAATTTTTCTCATAGTCGGTCTCCTTTTCGTTTGCACAGTATTCTGATTTTATCTTAAAATATTTAACTTTCCCCGTCAATAGATATAATAGACGAAAAAAAGCCGGTTTTGTTTACAGTTTGATTTTTGGCTGAAAATAGGATATATTTATTATACTTATAAGTTACAGGAGCAGCCCTATGACAGAATTCTACGATAAACACAAAAACAAAATAATGATGTTGCTGGCGATACTGATTGCCACCGCAACAGCATTTCTGACAATAAATACATACGGCATCAGATTCCAGACCAATGACGATGCCACCCTTTCCAATATTGCGGCCGGGGCCTATGGCAGTGATACGCTGCACATGGTTTATGTAAATGTTATTTTTTCCGCGCTGCTGCGACCACTGTATGCAATATATCAGACCAACTGGTATGTGATAGTGCAGCTGGTTTTAGTGGTGATAAGCATTGCTGTTATAGCTTATATACTGATGAAAAAGCTGGGATTATTAAGCGGGCTTGCCATAACGCTGGCTGTGATGGTGGCTTTTGCACAGCATATTTTTTACACCTTTCAGTACACTGAATGCGGTTTTATTATACTTACTGCAGGTCTGTTGCTGATAATTGACAATCTGGGGCAGATAAACAAATCCGCCCTGGCAGGTATTGTGCTGGCACTTGTGGGTTCACTGATAAGGTGGGATGTTTTTTATGCTGTGGGCGGTCTGTCGGCACCTTTGTTGCTGTATAAATTTTTCCCTCTGAATAAAGCAGGCAAAAAGAAATCTGTAATCACTATGATTTTGCTGTTTACCGTAACCTTTGGAGCAAAAGCAGTGGATATTGCCGCTTATAAAATTGATGCCGGTTGGGATGAATTTGCAGAATACAATGCAGTAAGAACTGCATACAGCGACTATAAGTTTTACGGTCTTACTGCCGAAAATCCTTTTGAACAGTATGGCATAAGCGATGCAGACTATATAATGCTGAATAATTGGAACTATTATGATGCAGAAAAATTCACCATCGAATTGCTTGGCACCATTTCTCAGGGCAACCAGCAGATTACCCCCGGCGAACTGATGGATAAAACAATCCGGCGGATAAAAGATATGCTGCACGGCGATACATACAGGCTGATATTTCTTTTTATCCTTGCTTTGTCACTGGTTTCAATTCGACCAAAATGGTCCGGGTTTATAATGGCGACAGTCTGGGGGCTGTACAGTATACTTATGGTTTATCTGGTATACCGTATGAGAATTACCTCATGGGTTGAACTGGGACTGATATGGACAGTTTCTGTTTTCGTTCTGTACTGTATATCCGAATCAAAAATAAATACAGTTCTGAACGGTCTTGCCATGGCGGCAGTACTGGCGGCAACCATTTACGTCAGCCTGCCTGTATACAAACAGCTGTATATAGATTATCCAAACTATGTGGAATGGGCACAGCTGGAAGAGCCTTATTTCTCTGCCATGACACAGGATAAAGAAAGCCTTTATCTTATAGCAACACAGTCAATCAATCCAGCTGCCGGTTATGATGTGATGAACCCCCGCGGGAAAGGCTATTTTTCCAATATTGTAGCTTATGGCGGGTGGCTTTCCAGAGCACCCCACCGCGACAAAGCGTTGGCAGACTATGGGCTGACAAGGCCATTGGTGGATGCAGTGGACAAACCGAATGTGTACCTTGATTACCACTGCATAAACGAGGCAGTGGAATATGTAAAAGGTCAGCTGGGTATTGAAGTTTATGCCGTAAAAACCAGTGATAACCCTTATGCTCCATATCAGCTGGTGACACAGCTGCCTGAATAAACAATAAAGCACTTATGGAATTTACCATAAGTGCTTTTTTCTATAATTCTTCTTTCAGTTTGTCCCACATAGTTTCAAAATTGTAATTGCCTATTGTGCGCAGGCCACTGTCAAATGTTATATGGGCGGTATTGTCCAGTGTGGCAATATGCCAGTCGCCGCCTGCCGCAAAAAAGATACAGCGGGTTTCCACCTTTTTACATCCCTGTGCCACCGGCAGTGCATAACGCAGTAAGTCCACATACTGTCTGGTTGTAAAGTGTTCTCTTTTCGCCACATCTGCACAGCATATAATCATCATATACTCGATGGCTGTGTAGCCGGGCTTTTTGAAATAATTGCCCAGGGCAGACACATATTCCGCAGAAAGATGTGGGGATTTATACAGCATTTCAAACTCTATCACATCTGCATCAGGAGAAAAAGAAAGCTTTGCCACTATGCTTTCCAATGACTGTGTTTCCATCATCTGCAGAATCTGCTGTATTCTTTTTACAATCTTTTTGCGTGGCAGTATAGTTTCCTGCCCTGTTGAAGACGGGCGTTTGATAAACCAGCTTTCAGGTATCATACCCATGCGTTTCCAGCGGTACAGCTGCCCATAGGAAATGCCCATTTCTTCCAGTAATTCTTTTTTAGTGATATATTCCTGCATATTATCATTCCTTGATATGTTTATGTTTTTATTTTAACACAACATTCTTCCGGGCTCAACAATATATTGCATTACCCGGGCAAATGATTTAAAATTATCGTATTGAACAAAGGGGGATTTGTTATGAAAGCTGCAATACTCAACGAAAAACTGCTGCACCCGCAGTCCCAGCCACAGGATTACATAAAACTGATATTCCAGAGCGAATTTGGTCCGGGGCATCTTATACCAAATCCTGAGCTGGCGAAAAACAGACTGTATGAAGAATGGCAACAGGTAAAAGACCTGCCGGCAGAAAACCCACAGGATATAGGCGGCGGATATATCCGTCTGTGTATAAAAGGCATTGACCAAAGCCGTCTGGAAGAAATCAACACTGCTTTTGTCATATCAGCCAACGAAAAAAGTGGCAGTGAGGCAGGCTTTATGTCAAAACTGGAGCTGTTTCTGGATATGGCACAGGAAAACTGTTTTGATTTTGACAGTCAGGCTGCCGAAATGGCGGTAAAGGAATATCTGAAAGAGGGCATACGCCCCACATCCCATACAAAAACTTACCATAAGCATTACACACCTGCTTACAGAGTGGTAAGAAAATAAATCTGACAGGATATAGAAAACAGTCAGTCTGCGTTTTGCAGACTGACTGTTTTGTTGTATTGCCTATAAATTAATTGTCGGATAATATCTACCCTTATAGTTCGTTTTACAACTCTTTTGTTTTTTCAATCACATATTCCCTGATTGCCTTTGTTACGCCGCCGTTGTTGTTGCTGTCGGCAATGTGCGTTGTTATCTTTTTTATGTCCTCGTGGCCGTTTGCCATTGCGAAGCTGACTCCTGCGGTGGTGAGCATATCCATGTCGTTATAATAATCGCCGAAAGCCATCACTTCGCTCTTGTCAATACCGAGTGCCTCAGACAGCTTTTTCAGCGCGCTGCCCTTGCTCACGCCGCCGGCCATGACGTCCATCCATATCTGCCCCGACACCTGAATGTTCAGCCTGTCACCGAATATCGCGTCAAGCGCAGGCTTTCCGCGCTGCTGCGCGCCCTGCATATCGCAGACCGCAAGCTTGTATATCGTGTCGTCGATAGACAGCAGGTCGTCACATTCGATGTGGTTTTTGTAGAACTTTGCCACCTCAACATTGAAGTCCTCGGTATCGGGCAGGTGATATGTGCCGCCCACAGCGCATACCAGCAGCTTGAAGCCGCCTATCTCGTTCGCAGCCTTTATAAATTCCTCAAAGACCGAGCGCTCCAGCGGAGTTATCTCCAGTATCTCGCCGTTGTGTACTATGTACGCGCCGTTGTCGCAGATGTAGTCTATCTTCGTGCGGTAATCCTCGGGAAAGAGGTGCTCTACCGCAGCGTAGGTGCGTCCGCTTGCAACGGTAAATCTCACGCCCTTTTCGGTGAGCCTGTCTATCGTTTCGTAAAAGTCTGCGGGTATCTGCTTTTTATCGTCAAGCAGCGTTCCGTCCATATCGCTTGCTATCAGCTTTATCATATTTCTTCTGTCCTTTTCAGTTTAACGGCTCCTTAACGAAGCCTCTGTATAATATATCTGTGTCGTACAGCGTAGCGTCGAATTTCTTCAGCGCCTCGCTGATATCGTATGCGTATTCCTCGGGTATCTCCTCGTTGTTTATGAAATTCTCCAGCGCCGAAACGAAATTCTTTCTCAATGCCATCGTTTCCTTCAGCGCCACCTTCATCGGCACACGCCTTCCTGTATCGGCATTGCGCAGGCTCATGATATCGCGGTCCAGCAGCGCCATTATGTGGGATATGCTGTCAAGGCTGTGCTGACCGAACACCAGCTTGTGATACACAGCCGCCTTGCACAGCGCCGCCATGTTGAACTCCTTCAGCAGCGTTTCATGCGTTGACATCAGCGTGAAGAGATATTCCTCGATAGACGCATAGTTGTTTGAAAGACCCATGCACATCGTGAGCGAGTCAACGTTCGCCATGGAGAACTTTATCGACATATCGAGCGCGGTTCTTACCTTATTCATCGGGCATACGTCTATCGGCACAGGAACAGCGTTTTTCGCTGCGAGTATATATGAGCGCGCGTCCTTCGGGGTCATATACGGAAAGCTTCCGCGAAGCCTTGCCATGGAGATCTTTGTGTCGGTCTGACTCTGTGCGAGCTGCAAAAGCTGCGGGTGAAGCTTCTGCACTGCGGGGAACTCCATGATAGCAGGGGTGCTGCGAAGTCTTATCCTTTCCTTGAAATCATGGATAGTCAGCAGCACATAGCTGAAATCGAATACCTCTGTAAGCTCTGCGAACATCGGGTTTCCGAGGCGGAAAATGTACTGCACGTTATCGGGCAGCTGCTCCATCTTCATGACGGTGCGGAAATCAAGCTCCACATAGCGCACGCCCGTTTCACCGAGCGCTTCTATGTACTTGTAGATATGCTGAGGCTTTGCACTTTCGCTTATCGGGAGAGTGCAAAGGCTGTTGTCGGTGATTACGGTCTTCATCTTTTTCCTTTCATGGCGCGGCATTGCCGCGAATTGAACAAACTGTAAATAGTATATCACATTTTTGCTCAGTATTCAAGCGGTAAGAGTTGCATAAAAAATAAGATATAGCTAAGTTTTTTGTGCTAAAACATACAAAATATCCTTGCATTTCATGAGGAAATGATGTACAATATCGGTAACACGACTTTTATGAGGTACCGATGAACAATTTCTATATCATAATACTCGCCGCAAGCGGAGTTTATCTCGCTGTACAGCTTGCCGCGTACATCTTTTTTGACAAGATATTTTTTGCCGACTCGGGAATACTTTTCGAGCAGCGAAAAAACCGCTTCGAGTGGCAGATGGTGTTTCCGAAAAACCTGCTGCTGCTTGTGATATTCCTGTTTTTCACATCTGCCTTCGGGCTTATCATGGAAAATATGGGCGTTGTAGGCTGGATATCGCTGCCGCTTGGCGCTATAGGCGGGCTTGCGGTGAATTTCATCATCAACTTCGCGGTGCTCCCGATACTTTTTAAAGCACAGGACAGCGGTCAGCCGACCGATGAGGAGCTTGACGGTGCAGAAGCCGAAGCGATGACGGATATCCTACCCGACAGCTACGGCAGGATAAGAGTAAAGCGCGGCAGCCGCAGCTATTACTTCGACGCCATGACCGCAAACGGCAGGGAGATATACGAGGGCGAGCGCGTGCTGGTCATTCATTCCGAGGAGGGCTTGTGCTTCGTCGAGAGCGAGGAGCACATCTGCGATATCCTCTTCGAGGAGGAACAGGATACGCCGTAGGGACACGGCTTGCCGTGTCCGCCGTATATTGGCATGACAATGGACACGGCAAGCCGTGTCCCTACAAATATCATGGCATAATTAAAAAGGCGAGCATCTGCTCGCCTTTTGTATATGTGCGTTTTATTACTTCAGAGAGTTTACAAGATCTCTTGTATCGCGGGCGATAAGCAGCTCCTCGTTTGTGGGAACTACCCATACCTCTACCTTGGAGTCGGGAGCGGAGATCTTTGCGAGCTTGCCGCGCAGACCTGCGTTTGCAGCCTCGTCGAGCTTGATGCCGAGTACTTCCATGTTGTTGATAACGTCAGCACGAAGATCGTCGGAGTTCTCACCGATACCGCCTGTGAACAGAACAGCGTCAAGACCGTTCATTGCAGCAGCGTAGGAGCCGATGTACTTCTTGATCTCATAGCGGAGCATCTCGCCTGCGAGGATAG
>JAZNWG010000286.1:0-2079 GCA_045593225.1 Oscillospiraceae bacterium | reverse complement strand
GTCTTGCCTGCCTCAAGTACGGGACTGCCACGGCGCCGATGTATATAGCGCATGAAAACAATATCGATTTCAGAGCCTACTGCGATGAGACAAGACCGCTGCTTCAGGGTGCAAGGCTCACTTCCTTTGAGCTTAACCATGCAGGTATAGATGTAACCCTCATCTGCGATAATGCCGCCTCGCTGCTTATGAAGCAGGGCAAGATAAACGCCTGCTTTGTCGGCTGTGACAGAGTAGCGGCAAACGGTGATGTTGCAAACAAGATAGGCACGCGCTCTGTTGCGATAAATGCCAAGTATCACAATATTCCTTTCTATGTGTTCTGCCCATCGTCAACGATTGATTTCAATTGCAAGAGCGGCGAGGATATTACCATTGAGGAGCGCAGCGGTGACGAGATAAAGACTATGTTCTTTAAAAAGCCCATGGCGGAAAGTGATGTCAAGTGCTACAATCCTGCCTTTGACGTGACAGATGCGGAGCTAGTAACTGCTATAATCACTGAAAAGGGAATTGCAAGGTATCCTTATACAAAGAGTCTTGCGGAGCTGTTCGGAAAGGATTCAGTATGATAAAAGACGACCGCTTTGACGGAGGCAGACCATTTGACTGGGGTAAGGCTTCCGAGGATTATGCGAAATTCCGCGATATCTACCCGCCCGAGTTCTATGAAAAGCTGATATCACTGGGATTATACGAGCGCGGAACAAGCGTTCTGGATATCGGCACTGGAACAGGTGTTTTGCCAAGAGCACTGTATAACACGGGAGTACAGTTCACAGGCACTGACCTTTCAGCCGAGCAGATAGATCAGGCAAAACGTATCTCCGCCGAAAACGGCATGGATATCCGTTTTATTGTTGGCGGTGCAGAGGAGCAGCTTTTCCCCGAAAACAGCTTTGATACGATAACCGCCTGCCAGTGCTACTGGTATTTCGATCACCCCAAAGCAGCAAGGGCTCTATATTCGCAGCTGAAGCCCTATGGTAAGCTCGCTTTTATAGTGATGAACTGGCTTCCATTCGAGGATGAGATAGCCGCCGCAAGTGAAAAAATGGTACTTAAATACAATCCCACATGGAACGGCTGCGGCTTTACGCGCTCACTTATCGAAGCTCCGCTGGAGTACCTTGATTATTTCACCGTTGAGCGTCAGGAGCAGCTTGATCTGCGCGTGCCGTTTACACGTGAAAGCTGGCATGGCAGAATGAAAGCCTGCCGTGGTGTGGGAGCAAGCCTAAGCGCGGAAGATATCGCTAGGTTTGATAAAGAGCATTATGAAATGCTGAGAAAATACCCTGAAAGCTTTGAGATACTGCATTACGCTGCGATAACTGTTTTGAGATCCAACAAGGAGTTAAAGAATGAAACTAAGATTTTATAATGCAAAAATACTTACAATGACAGATGATAAGATCATCGAGGGCGAGCTTCACACTGATGGAGGAAAAATTGCCTATGTAGGAGCTCCGAAAGCAGAGCAGGGCAGCTTTGACCGCGAGATAGACCTCAGCGGCAAGCTTATAATTCCTGGCTTTAAGAACGCTCACACTCACGGCGCTATGACTTTTCTGCGCAGCTTCGCGGACGATCTTCCGCTTAACGACTGGCTGTATCAGCAGGTCTTCCCGCATGAGGCAAAGCTGACCGATGAAGCTATCTATGTTTTCACTCAGCTTGCGAATATGGAGTACCTTACAAGTGGTATAACATCAAGCTTTGATATGTATTTCAAACTCGACAGCTACGCAAAGGCGAATATAGACATGGGTTACAGAACTGTGCTCTGTGGCTCTATAAATGACTTCGGTGGTACTGTAGAGGGTATCGAGGAGGAATACAACAAATTCAACTCCTATAACGAGCTCATCAGTTATCAGCTCGGTTTTCATGCTGAATATACAACCAAACGCGAAACTCTCGAGGGCATGGCAGCGCTCTCGCAGAAATACAAAGCTCCGATGTATACCCACAACAGCGAAACGAAATCCGAGGTCGAGGGCTGCAAGGAGCGCTACGGAATGACTCCCACACAGCTTTTCGATAAGCTCGGCATGCTTGAATACGGAGGAGGAAGTC
>JAZNWG010000285.1:0-7803 GCA_045593225.1 Oscillospiraceae bacterium | reverse complement strand
AGTTGATCGCATCGCGAAGCAGCTCGTTTATTGACAAATTGTTCTTTTTTGCCCAGTATAATACACGTTCATACGTTTCCTCGTCCACTGACGCGGTGAAACGAAAACGTGTTTTCAATTCTGTTTTATCAGACATTATATCTGCTCACTTTCTTGGTTTTGTAATGTGCATGTTTGCATTGTATTCGTGCCGATAAATCGGCATGTTTGATATTTATATTATAGCATAATGATTGTGACATGTCAAGTCTTAATGTGAATTTTTATCAGCGTTATCAACAGTTATTTTGAGGTTGTGACAAAATGATTTTTTGTCACAATTCACGTTCTTTGTGACAACAAGGGTGTCGTCACGATAATGTGATAAGGGAACGATTTGATGAACATTGATGTTCATCGGATAGTTTCTAAAAGACTATTTTACTCAGGATAGCTGACTCAATGCTTGGACAGTATAGCAGCACAACGAAAGAGAATAATGGTCTTTTCAAGACGAATATGATAAATGAAATGTCATTTATCGGGTCTGTTTTAAAGGAAATGTGTAAACATTCCGTATATCCCTAGACGGTCGATACCTGATAGCTTGCTTCCTGCCCGGCGGTCCATAGCAGCAAACAAAAGTTGAAACAGTCTGAACGTAAACATAGGGCGGCGCCCATGCCGCCCAACATCTTAACAACTTTTATTTAAGGAGAAAAAAACTATGAACATGAACAACTTTGGCGTACTTCGCGGCAGACTGGTATCCGATCCCGTTACATTCGCAAACAAGGACGGCTCCCATAAGGTAAAGTTCACTCTCGCATGTGAGAACAACTTCAAGAACAGAGAGACCGGCAAGCGCGACTCTGAGATGATCCCCGTCGAGGCATACACAAAGGATCTCGCTGCATCTCCCTTCTCCAAGATCCACAAGGGCGATAAGATCTCCGTCGAGTGCTCTCACCGCAGCAATAACTACGAAAAGGACGGTCAGATGATCTACACAACCATCCTGTTCGCTGAGGGTATCCAGTTCGAGGAGTCCAAGAGCGTTACCGACGCAAGAGCTGCTGAGAACGCAGCCAAGGCTGCAGCAGCTGCTGCTCCCGCACAGGCATAAGCCTGAACAATAAACACAAGCCGATGTAGCAATACATCGGCTTTTTGTTTTACGCACAGCGGCGAAACAATATGTGAGACCTACACAACATATTGTGTAGGTTTATCTTTTTGTTAACGATTAAACCACATAAGTAGTTTTCGACAAAACGTTGACGTATGTAAATTTTTATGCAATAATTAAGAGTGTCAAGCAAACGAATACATAGAAAGAAAGGAGCCATGAATGCGTTATTCGTTTATCGAAAATGTAAAAGAAAACGACATTCTTGCCAAAACAGTATTCGCTGACGATTGTACGCCGCTGCTTGCCGCCAACACCAAGCTGACAGCCAAAAATATATACAGGCTGGCTAACTTGGGTTTCAAAGGTCTGTACATATACGATGATACAGACAATGCGGATCAAACAGATCTGTTGTCAGATGAAGCAAGACAACAGGCATTAAAAAGTCTCAAGCACATCAACATCGATGACTGTCTTTTCATTGCAAACACCATCACAAACAATGTTCTGGAAAGACCTGAAATGCTGTATGAAATGATGAACATGTGCTCATACGACGACTACACGTACAATCATTGCATCAACGTTGCAATATTGTCAACGATGATCGGTGTAGACATGTGGCTTGCCAACTCAGAGCTCGGAGAGCTTTCACAAGCGGCATTACTGCACGACATAGGCAAGATATGTATACCGGACGGTGTCCTGAACAAAAAGGGACCGTTGACAGATGAAGAATTTGAGACAGTAAAACAGCATCCCGAAGCAGGTTATAGCTTGTTAAGCGATAACAACTTTGTTTCAGAAAAGGTGCGACTGGGTATACTGTATCATCATGAGAATGAAAACGGAACAGGCTATCCCACGGGTATCAAAGGACGTGACATTCCTCTTTTTTCAAAGATCATACATGTCGCAGACGTATATGACGCAATGATATCCAAACGAAGCTATAAAAACCCCATCAACCCTGCCGATGTACTGGAATACATGATGGGAAATATGGAGTCGTTCGATATAAGAGCTGTCAATGCTCTCGTCAATATCGTGACCCTCTACCCCGTCAGCGCAGTCGTTCGTCTGTCAGATGGTCGACAGGCAACAGTAATGCGCAACAATAAGGGTTATCCTCAAAGACCTGTTGTGAGAACAGATGACAACGAAACGATCGACTTGCTGAGCGTGCTCAACATAACGATCACAGAAACAATTGCATAACAGATGTCCACAGATGAAAATTCTGTGGACATTTTTTTTCTTTCCCAAAATAACAATGTCACAAAATCAGGTGTCACGCAAAAAGGGGTCAAATGTCACTATGTCACTAACTTTTTTCAACCCTTCTATATACACAGAAAAGAATAATACAGGTGATGTTAATATGTACAAACAACAACTAATTTTCTTATATATACGGTATATAATATTTTGTGTGACATAGTGACAATAGTAATATAAACCCCTTTGTTATGGGATTTGCTTGTCACATTTTTTGTCACAAATGCGTCACAGAGTTGTTTTTAGGAAGCAAACTCTGTGACAAAAAGTCGTAAAAACGAGCTGTTTTGTCACTAAGTCACTAACTTTTTTGAAAAGTTTTTTCAAAATACCATAGTTAGCATATCTAACAAACATGAGTTTTCAACAATGCTGAAACCGCAATTTCAGGTGACAAATTCATTATTTACCTAAATTACTTAAAAGAGTTACAAATTTAAGTTGAAAAATTTTGTGCAAAATCCTTAGTAAATAATATCTAAATTCGTTTGTTGCAGTGATAATGTTATTTGGTTAAAATAACGAATGGAAAAAAATGGTGTCACAGAGTTTGCTAAAAATGTCACTAACTTTGACCCCCTTTTTCAAACTCTGTGACACAGAATGTGACAGGCGTGTGACATTTTCCCTTATGCTCTTGTTTCATGAAAATATAAATATGAACATGATAATCAGCTTTATTTTTGACGTAAAATACACACGTCTCGTCGACGGCTGCGAAATAATATTGACAACATTTTGTTTCTGTGCTATAATAATCATATAATCGTGCCGATATATCGGCACGTTGTTACCCTATTCATACACTATAGAAAGGAAATGCTATTATGAAAAACAGAACAAGACGCATTTTTGCTCTGATATCAGCAGCTGTTGTTGCATCATCTACGCTTTCTATGCCAGTCGCAGCTGATGCATGGAACCCATGGTATTCCGACGGATATACGTTCGACTGGAGCATGCCCATGGAAGAATGGCCCTCGTGGAACTGGGGCAATGGTTCAAGCTCTTCGAACAGTTCATCGTCATCATCTTCTTCGAACAATTCGTCATCGACAGAAAGCACGATCGCAGCAACAACAAACCCCATTCCGTCAACTCTCTATTTCACGTCGTATACATCAGACGCTGCTACGAGGCGAAATCTGGCTCAAAGCCGGATAAATGCTGCCGAAGCACTTCTTGCTCAGATCGACGGAACGATGTTCAGTCTGCCCTCCCCTACACTTAACGGCATAGCGTTATCGTTTGATTATATGAAATATGATCATCTTGTTGATATCGACAACGAAGATGACGCCAATATCCTCATTTTCAACAGCCGAAGTAACCTTACTTCCGCGATGTCGGATATACGAGCTGAAGAACAGAGTCTGCTCAATAATGCTTTTAAGCCTTATATAACGTATATAAATGAACTTATATCCAATAACACATATACGGCAGCAGCAGACGGTGATACGGCTGACATCACAGCGATCAAGAAGAAAAACAGCGAACTGCTCGCGCAGGCTAAAGCAAAGCTGGCATATACCTATGATAATGCCGATCTCTTTACGTCCGATTATGATGATAACTCAACCATCTATCGCGCTGTGACTCTCAAAAACAGCGACCTGAGCAACTCAGGCATAACGGCAGGTCTTGCCAATACATCCGGGTTGAACTATTTCCCTCGTATCACGATAAACAGTGCACCTCTTGACTGGGACGACGTTGATTTCATCGATATAACGGCTGATGCAAATGACTCATGGTGGTTTGCGACCGATGACGGAAACACGCTTAGTCGCAGCGCATATGATTATCTGACCAATGATTATTATTGGTTCAAAGGTATGCTGCTGCCGGACTTCGCTGAATTGATCGAATACGGTATCGATGATCGCGACTGGAAACAGTACGACGGCACAGCGACATCGACAAACACAACTGACACAGCTGCCAAACCCAGTGTTTATTACAATGCATCGCTCAACAATGCATCCGATTACATCTACGCTGTGACCGACGGATATTATATTTACTACTATCCGAACGCTGACTACGCAAATAAAGCATGTCAGACCAACAGCAAATGCAGCGTAAAAGGTGTTTATGCATCTACACATAGCGCAAGCAAGCCTTATTTCTGCTTTGCAAACGGTCAATATTATGCCACCAAAACAGCAAGTCCGTATCCTGATTATACTATCCTGATGACGATTCCCGGTTCAAATACAAATATTGATACCAATAATAACGGAACGGGAACAAACGGATCTTCAACAGGATCGACAGATACAAAACCGACTGTACCCGCTTATTACTACATATACAATGGTTACGTGTACAATGATAGCGGTGCAAAAGTAGCGTCCCTTGCTACTCGCGGCTATTCTGACACAAACAGATGGTTCAACATGGACGACGGACGTTTTTATGTTAAAGAACAGACCGGTAAAAACGGTTATTACGTAAACTCTGATGGCAAAGTTGAGTCAACAAAGCCGTCTACATCAGATAAAACAAACGCTGCTGTCATATCTGATTTCTATAAGATAGCACAGGACTACTGCTTCTATCTTACTGATACAGAGTTGGCTGATATCAGAGAGAATTATGAGACCGTGTATCTCAAGACCAAAAACGAATGTATATGGAAGATAAACGGTACTGATATTGAAACAGCTGTTGACACCAATTTCCGTATCAATTATGTAACGGATAACGTTCCTGAATCGCTTGTTGAAGCAATATATCGTCGTAATGACGTTTCTGCCACAAGTCAGTTCCAGATCGGTGAAAACGTAGCATGGGGCATGAAAGCATCTGTTACGATCAGATACAAGTCCTCTGATTATACGAACTTCGTTGCAAAGCTGTATCGCTACGATTCAAAGAGCAGCTCGCTGGTCCTCGTAGATACATCGACGATAGGTGCTGACAGACGTGTAACGTTCGATAATATCGACCACGGTGGCGATTATCTTGTTACCTTGAACTGATAACAACAAAACAGGTGCTGATATAACGATCAGCACCTGTTTTATGAATTATTCACTTACGTTCAAACCTTAAGTCGATTGCTTCATAATAATACGGAGCATAGCTGCAATTAAATATATTGTCGGGTGCGCTCAGCTTTTTATCCACCTCATCCATGTATGAACACCAGAGATTGAACGCAAGCAACGTTGTTTTGACGCTTGTATCAGTTTGCCAACCTTTATCAAGACCGTCAAACAGTATGATATCCTCTTTAAAATCATACAGATCTTCAATATGCTTTCTACAAGCCGCATCCAGCGTCATCAGATATGCCAATGACCTATGATAGCAATCCTGCTTTCGCATATTGTCCAAAACATCATTGTACAATAATTCATGCTCGCTATCAATAAACAACATATCGTTTCACCTCTTTCTGTTATTCAACACAAATATAACCGCCGCACATCAGCTCGAGCTGTGTCCAGTCGATATCCGCATCTTTGTATTCCGATAACAGACATCTTCCCTCTTCGCTCATGACAAACCTGAGCATTATTGGAAACATATGTACAGCCAGATCTTTATCCATACGCTGTTCCATATCCAGATGCTTCTTAAACGCGTCATACAGTGCTGCCTCAGCAACAAACATTTCATTAGCCATTTCTTTTTTTCTCCTTAATGTAAAATAGATTTATCCTGCGAGTGTGACCCCGCAGGATAGTGAACTGATTTTTACTTGCTGGATGCAAGCTGGAACAGACCCTCTCTATTGAGGAATCTCGAATATCTTGAGTCAAGATACATGATCGGGAACTCATCGCCTGCAGAGAAATTCTTTGCAGCCTGAATGAGTGCAGGATAAAGCTGGTCTCTCAGAGGACTTGCTCCACCGCCGTATACGTATACAACTTCGATCTGACCATTAGCCTTGTTCAGAATACGAGTGAACTCTTTGATGATCGCATCAACAAGAGTCATGGACTCAGCTGTAACGATAGCGGTCGCATTATCGAACTTGTGCTTCTTCAGCGCACTGGGTGTACTCTGCAGGAATTCACTAAGCGACTTTCTGTCATGGAACACGTTATTTGCAGCCTGCAGCGGTGCAAGAGAGCTTTCCAGAACTGTTCCATAACCCTTTGCCAGATTGGAAGAAAAGTCAGTGTTGAAATGTGTACCTGTGAACACGGGGAAATTAACTGTTCCCTCGCCTATGTCAATACCGAGTGTACCGGTTGCTTCGAGAATATCATTTGCTGTGATATTATCGAGCTTGATGCCATTGGAGCGTACGTCCTTGAGCAGAGCGTTCATAAACTGCTCGCCTTTGGATACAATGGCAACCTGAGCAGACGCACCCTCTGCAAGAACAGAAACCTTTGCAAACTTGATCTCAACTCTTACAGGTGTTTCGAAATTGTGGAAGCATACGATATGAGATGCTTTCATAAAGCCGTCTGCAAAGCGATCTCTGTACGTCTTGTACTCAGTAATAGGCAGTGCCAGAGCAGTCTTTGCTTCAACCTGAATAGTCTCATCCGGCAGCTTCTTGTTGGTTCTGTAATAGTTCTGAAGTGCTGCGCTTGCAATGATAGAAAGAACAAGCACTGCAGACAGCGGCTGTTCAGCCTTGGATACATGGCTTTCGATATCGAATGCAGCGATCGGCTTACCACTTTCAACGCCTCTTCTGCCAAGATACGAACGTGTAGTTGCAAAAATACCTGTTACCAGAGGACTGTCAAATGTCATGTTGGCTCTGTCGTAGATATCTTCGATCTCCGCAGCAACATTGACCGCTGCCAGATCTGTAGGATTTGCTACCGATGCTACACAGCTGGGGATATCAACGTTTATGTTGTCAGCATCGTTGGCTTTTGTAGCGCCCTTTACGTATCCATTGCCGATATCCAGACCGGCGATAACTTTAATCTTTTCCATGATTGATCATCTCTCCTTTATTACTTCATTATGCTGGCCAACATATCGTCTAATGACTCAGCAGCTCGTGGTGTGTTTGTGTTGACGTTTTCGTCAACGACTTCAGCAGCTCCAGCAACGGGCTGATTTGCAACAACGGCTTTTGTTTCGATATCATCGCTTATAGTAAGCGGCAGACATGCGATATCCTGCATTCCATATTTTGCTATGTAATCCTTGATCAGAATTCGCATGCTCGTCGAAAAGTTATGCTGCAATGCAACCCACTCTGCTATCTGTGTATCCGATTCAGGTGCTGAAAAATGATACCTGACCGAAGGTCCGGTTTTTGCCATATGATCTTCCTCGCTTTCTGTCAATGTATTGACTCTCTGTACTTATTATTATATCACACCTTCTTTAATTTGTCAAGATATTTGTAACAATTTTGTTACTTTTTTGTTACAATATTGCGCTGTTTTTGTTACAATTTTGTTACAGCAATTTTCATTGTAATA
>JAZNWG010000284.1:0-2956 GCA_045593225.1 Oscillospiraceae bacterium | reverse complement strand
TGGATCAACAACAACGAGCTTCCCATCGTAAACGATGAAACATTCACATACTTCGGAGGCTTTATCCCCGGTTGCCCCATACCAACGCCGTTCTTTATAGCGTTGGCGTGCGTCATAATAACCGTGCTGGTGCTGAAATTCACTACCCTCGGTCTGTATGTGCAGTCCGTAGGTATAAACGAGCAGTCCTCGCGCCTCAACGGCCTTAACCCCAAGATGATCAAGTTCATCACATTCGTGATACTTGGCGTGTGCGTTGCTGTGTGCGGACTTATCAAGACCAGCCGTCTTTCCACTATCAACTACTCCGTTATCGCAAAGGATATCGAGATGGACGCTATCCTCGCCGTAGCACTGGGCGGAAACGCACTCAGCGGCGGTAAGTTCAGCATCGCGTCTTCTATCCTCGGCGCTTACGTTATCCAGTTCCTTACAACAACACTCTATAAGTTCGAGGTTCAGTCGGCCGCGCTCTCCGCATACAAGGCTATCGTAGTTATCATACTCGTTGTGATAAGCGCGCCTGTAGTAAGAGAGAAGGCATCTGCTCTCTGGAAGAAGATCAGAAACGGCAAGCCCGCAAAAGAGCAGGCTAACTGACATGGCTCAGTTAAGTGACCGTGAATGGAGGAGTTAATATGTCGTTTTTCAGTAAAATACGTAATAAAGCCGGAGGGATAACAGACACCAACCTGCTTACTACGATCACTATTGTCGTATTCGTGGTAATGTACCTGTGTGCTGTGCTGTTCCTCGGCGAGGGCTTCCTTAAGCCCCAGACCTTTTTCAATATCCTGAATTCCAATGCTGCGCTGATAATCCTCTCCTGCGGTATGACGCTTGTCATGATCACAGGCGGTATCGATATCTCCGTAGGCGGCGTTACAGCGCTGGTAAGCATGAGCTGTGCAGTGTATCTGGATCACAGCGGCGGAAACGTGTTCGGATCCATTCTGATAGCACTCGGTATCGGACTTGCATTCGGACTTATTCAGGGATATCTTATCGCATATCTCGATATCCAGCCCTTTATCGTTACCCTTGCGGGAATGTTCTTTGCAAGAGGTATGACCACTATAGTAAACACCAATCCCTTCAATGTACAGAACGCAGAGTTCGTTGCAATGAAGGAGACACGTATCGAGATCCCCGGCATGGGCTGGATAAACAAAGCAGGCAACTACGTTCCTGCGTACATAGAAATAGGCGTTATAGTCGCGCTTGTTGCGGTGGCTGTGCTGTTCTTTGCCCTTAAATGGACAAAGTCGGGCCGTAATTTCTATGCTGTCGGCGGTAACCAGCAGAGCGCGCTCATGCTTGGTGTAAATGTAAAGAGAACAAAGTTCATTTCTTACGTTATCTGCGGTCTTCTCGCAGGTATCGGCGGTTATGTTTACTTTATGCACGTTGGCTCCGGCGCTGCCTCCCATGCGTCGGGAGCCGAGATGAACGCCATCGCTTCCTCCATCATCGGCGGAACGATGCTTACAGGCGGTGTCGGCAACATCATCGGTACACTGTTCGGCGTTCTGTCGCTCGCACTTATACAGAATATCGTATCCTCCGCAGGCCTTGATCAGGCATGGTGGACAGGTATCACGATCGCTGCGATGCTGTGCGTATTCCTGGTGGTACAGAGTATCGTTATCTCCAGAAAGAAGAACAAGAAGTCGCTCGGCGACGACGTTGCGGCTGTGCCTGCAGCTGAAGCAGTGGCAGTTGGGGCGGGCGCTCCCGTCGATACAGGCGGTGGAGCAGACGATGACCCCGGTTCCGAGTAAACGTGCTTTGACTTAATACAAAACGGCTCATGAGGTTTCTCATGAGCCGTATTTTTATACAGTTACTCTTTCAACTGCCTTGAAGCCCGTAGTCTTTGCAAACTTCATGTTATGCGGGAACGAGCTTACAAGATCGGACGGGTCTATCCTGTCAAAGTTTATGTCAAGGAAGCTGTTTCGGTCAAACGTCACCGAGAGGATAGTTACCTCCTTGTCGTGGCCTGTCGCGGTGTCCAGCATATTGTCAACTGCGTGCACCGTAACGTATTCAACGGGCAGCGCCGCGAACATCTCTCTCGCGAGCCTTATCGTACAGCTGCACACATAGTCCTGCACGATATCGAAATAAGCGGACTTTGACAGCTCCTTTTCGGAAAGCTTCCCTGCCTTTGTGAGCGTCAGCGCCGTTGTCGGAACAACGTCCCCCGCCTTTATTGCAAACTCTATCTCCATTTTCGAGGGGTCGTCCGTGCCGAACTCAAAGTCACTGCCAAGCTCGGACAGCTCCGCAAAGGGGTCTGCGTTCTCGATAGCCTCGCAGTAAGCGTCAAGGTCGCCCGCAAGTATGCGCTTTGCGAACTCCGCGCTCATCTCGCTGCCCTCGCACTCCTCCGCGTCAAGCCTGCGCGCCTCCTCAACAGCCGCAAGCAGCTCTGCCCTTCTCTGCTCCTCCCTGCGCATTATCTGATCCGCAAGCGAGGGGCGGTAGTTTGCGTATTCCTGCAGCGCCTTGCGCTCCCTCGGGCCTTTATCGCCGTTCGCAGGCTTGTCCTTGCGCTGTGCCAGCACATGCCAGTTCACCGCATGATCGCAGTCCTTGTGCACGCTCCTGATGACGTTGATGTAGTTCTCGTACTGCTCGAAAGCCTCTCTTGCCTCGGAAAGTGCCTCCTCATTCTGCGCAGCCGCAGCCTTTGCAGGCGCAGACTTTGTGGAGGTCGCCTTTTTCTCCTTGCCCTTTTTCTTGGTGCCGAGATTTTTTGTATAATACAGACCTGTGCCGGGCAGTCCGACTGTCGCGGTGCGTCTGCCGCTGCTGTGCATCGAATACCTCGCACCCTTTGTGCCGACGCTCACGCCGACGCCCGTCTTGGAGATGTTGAGATTAACTCCCTTGCAGATCTTTATCCTTTTTCTGAACTGAAGTCCCATGCTATCGCTTCCTTTCGATGATA
>JAZNWG010000283.1:0-3474 GCA_045593225.1 Oscillospiraceae bacterium | reverse complement strand
AGTAAGCAGGATACGCAAGGAAAAGGGCTTCTTCAGCGCTTTCCTCGCTGTTGTACGTCTTATAGGCCGAGGCCTTTTCGGCAAGCGCGGTCTTGCGTATTCCCTGTTCAATTACGCGCTTCCCATAGTTTGCATGGTGCTGTTCTTCAATATAGTGACCTATGCAAACAGCATGACCTATGCGTTAAAGCTGAGTGTAAACGGTGACTTCATGGGCTATGTGGCGAGCGAAACGGTTTTCACCGACGCGGAGCGTATCGTACAGCAGCGTATCAACTACATGGACAGCAGCACACAGACCGTAACCTTTGAGCCTACATATCAGCTCGAAGCCACAAACTACGGCGAAACACTGACAAAGTACCAGCTCGCGGACAAGCTGCTCACCTCCATGGACGCCGAGATCGAGTACGCTTATGGCTTCTACATAGGAAGCTCCTTCTATGGCGCGTTGGTAGACAAGACCGAGATAGAGGAAACGCTGGATTCTCTGTTGGACGTGTACCGCACAGGCAACCCCAATGAGACCGTCGCGTTTGAGACAACGATAACATTTGAGCCAGGATTGTATCTGACAGAAAGTATAGTAGAGCCTGACTCGGTTATTCAGGTCATAACCGCTAAGAAGGCTGTTGCTTCTTATTATACTGCCGTTGAAGGTGATTCGCCACTGGGTATCCCGTCAAAGCTCGGCATAACTATGCAGGAAATGCAGATGCTGAATCCTGAATTCTCCGAAGACATGACTATATATGTCGGAGACCAGTTCCTTGTCAGCCAGGATGAGCCGTTCCTCGCGGTTACAGTCACCCGTACAGAGGTATACGAGGAATCCACCGACTACGAGACCCAGTATTACAACGATAACACAAAGTATCAGGGCTCTTCTGTCGTTATGCAGGACGGCGTCGAAGGAACAGACAGAGTTACTGCTGATGTTTCCTATATTAACGGTGTTGAAGTGCGCCGCAAGGTGCTTAATCGAGTAACAGTCGAGGAGCCGACTCCGAAGATCGTTGCAAACGGCACCAAGCCACCGCCTCCCAACGCAAGTATAAGCGATGTCGAGGTAGGAAAGATGCTGTGGCCCGTGGGCGGCCATAATGGCGGTCTTATCAGCGAGATGCCATACGGCTACGGTGGATATTACGGACATCAGGGTCTGGATATCGCGGCCGATTACGGAACTCCCATTTACGCAGCGGAAAACGGCGTTGTTACCATGGCGAGATGGTACAGCGGCTATGGCTACTGCGTAATGATCCAGCATGATAACGGTATAGTTACTGTCTACGGACACTGCAGCTATCTGCATGTTTACGAAGGTCAGTATGTAACGCAGGGCGAGGCTATCGCGGACGTTGGCTCCACAGGTCAGTCCACAGGTAACCACCTGCACTTTGAGGTAAGAATAAACGGAATCTGTATGAATCCTATAAATTACCTGCCGTGGCATCAGAGAGCGTCCTGGTGCGTTGAATACTAAATAATGCAGCTCCCCCAAGACGATTGGGGGAGTTTTTGCAACCGATATGGAATTATTCCGTCTAAATGTATGAGCTCAAAAAAGCGGCGCACCCCGCTCCGCTTGAAAGGGGAAATTATTATGACAGACGAACAGATCGTGAAGCTATATCTCGACCGCGATGAAACTGCACTCGTTGAAACACGTACTATGTACGGAAAGCTGCTGCAAAGCGTTGCGTTCAATATACTGCACAACAAGCAGGACGCAGAGGAGTGCGAGAACGAGACCTGTCTGCGCGCATGGAACAGCATTCCGCCCAATAAGCCGCAGAGGTTATGCGCATATCTCTGCAAGATAGCAAGACGGCTTGCGCTGGATAAATACGATTACAACCACGCTGCAAAGCGAGGCACTGCACTCCCGCTTGAGGAGCTTTCGGAGTGTCTTGCGTCCGCTGGCTGTGCCGAGGACAGGCTCACCGAAACAGCATTCGCTGATATCATCAACGGCTTTCTTGCAAAGAGCGACCGCGATACGCGCGTCATCTTCATGCAGCGCTTCTGGTTCGGCTACAGTATAGCCGAGATAGCTAATAAGCTGAATGCAAGCGAAAGCAAGGTAAAGACCCGTATATCCCGTACACTGAAAAAGCTTCGCGAACACCTCAGAAAGGAGGGCTACGATATATGAAAAAGCTGAATAACGCGCTTAACGAAGTACACGACAATTACATAGAGGAGGCGGCAAAAGCCGACCGTCTTGAAAGCACGACAGCAAAAACAGTTCGGAATATCGCTATTCCTATTGCGTCCGTAGCTGCAGTAGCAGGTCTCTGCATAGGTCTCAACAGCATGGGAATATTCGGCGGAAAGCAAGGCGTTGAGCTTCTGCCTGCAGATTCGGGAAGCTCTGCAAACACCTCCACAACGCAGACCGCGCCACTTGAAGAAAATGACTTCACTCTGCCTGAAACGCCTTATCTTCCCGCAGAAATACCTCTCTCACTGCAGACGCAGTCCGATGTCGAAAGCATAATCTTCGGAAGTGAATTCCCTGATATGCTCTACGCAGACGAGGAAAAGGCAATATTCACCGAGGGTATCGGAGGCGTGTATGTGTTCGACTTCGCGACCGAGCATATAACCCTTGCCGCTGATATATACGACAGCATAAAGCTGTCCGTTGACGGCTATGACGAGGCTGTATACGACAGCTGGAACGGCGTAAGCATTTTCGCACTGGAGGACGGCACTATCTGCTGCTCGCTGGCAGCTTCTCGCTACAGCACTATTTCCTCTCATACCGATTATGACTACGAATTCTATATTGTGGATACCGAGGAGCTTAAGCTTGTGCGCAGCGACGATATGCACGAGAACGAGCCTGACCTCTACGACGGACTGTTTGACATACCGTACGGCGAGGGATACAGCGAGCTTAGCCTGAAGGGTGCGCGTATAGGCGACACAGGCGACTTTGTGTATATCCGCAACTGCACCGCGGATATCGACCTCGCAACTATGTACAATATGCAGCTTATCGAGCTTCGCCGCTGGACAGAGGGCGAGCCTGCCGATGATATAATAGATCACATGGAGGGCTGCTGGTTCCCGTTTGATGACCCCGTCGGCAAGGAGATCACTGTTTACTCCGAATACACTACCGTCGAAGGCACCACTACAGCCCCACACCAACTGCACCTGTTAGAATCCGGATTTGCATTCAGTTCAGATTGGCTCGAAACTGGGGTGCCCAATGGCGAAGTAACAATAAAGGGCGACATTATTAAGCTTGTAGAAAAAACAAGCGGATACATCTGGATTTACAGAGTAGAAGGCAATGAGCTTATCTCGCTTGAAGTAAAAGACCAAGCTCCTGTTTCCGACAAGCGCTCGGAGTCTTCGTTTACAAGCAAACGACTTGTGAAAACCGATGGAGCCTTAAGGATCAAAGACGCGCTTGATAAGGGCTACGAAGAAATCGTATCACAATATAATCAGTGTATC
>JAZNWG010000282.1:0-6660 GCA_045593225.1 Oscillospiraceae bacterium | reverse complement strand
GTACAAGCTCGTCTGTGGGGAGCTTCGCTCTTGCATAAGCCCAGTCCACACCGAACACCACAGGGAATTCCATCGTACTTTCGGGAGCCTTCTGTTCGGCGGTGTCGTCCTGTTCCTCCACGCGGTGCACAAGGTGTTCGTCCAGCAGCACGCGCACCAGCTTTTCAAGGCGCTTGCTGTCCACAGGCTTTGGCAGGAAACCGTCAAAGCCCTCGTTGAAATACATTTCCTTAGCGCCGATAACGGCGTTTGCCGTAAGCGCTACGATAGGCACATCAAAGCATTGGTTGCCTATCTCATCGCGTATCCTGTGCATTGCCTGTATACCGTCGATACCGGGCATCATGTGGTCCATGAAAATGATATCAAAGCGCTGGTGGCGCGTCCTTTCGACCGCCTCCATACCGTTTGCAGCCTCGGTGATGCTGACCTTTGTGCGCTTCAGGAGCTGTCGCATTACGCGGCGGTTCATCTCGTTGTCGTCAACCACCAGTATCTGCGCCTCGGGAGCCTCAAACAGACCGATGATATCCTTATCGTCCTCCTCCTCAAGGCTGAGGCTCAGCTCGCCTATGGGCGTATCGTCAATTACCTGCTGTTTGAGCAGGAACGAGAACTCCGAGCCCTTGCCATAAACGCTCTGAACACAGAGCCTTGAGTCCAGCCTTTCCAGTATCGACTGTGTAATGCTGAGACCGAGACCCGTGCCTTCTATCGAGCGGTTTCGCGCGTCGTCAACGCGGTAGAACGCATTGAACAGGCTGTCCATATTTTCGGGCTTTATTCCGACGCCCGTATCCTTTACGACAAATCGGATAACGTCCTTGTCCACAGGCTCTATTATGAACGTCACGCCGCCCTCGTGGGTATATTTCACGGCATTAGTTACGAGGTTCACCAGCACCTGCTTCAGGCGCATATCGTCGCCGAAAAGCACACTGGGGAGCCGCTCGTCTGCCTGCACCTCGAATTTGAGGTCCTTTGACAGCGCGCGGAAGCGCACAAGGTTATACACCTCTGCGATAAGCTTCTGCAGACGGTATTCGACAGGGGAAAGCTCTATCCTGCCCTGCTCTATCTTGGTGATATCGAGGATATCGTTGATTATGCTCAAAAGCGACTGTGCCGCGGAGTTTACGTCCGCCGCATAGCTTTTTATCTCGGGCTCTGTGCTCTCGCGCAGTATCATCTCATTCATGCCGATGACGGAGTTTATCGGCGTGCGTATCTCGTGGGACATATTTGCGAGAAAGCGCGTTTTGCTTCGGGTAGCGGCTCTTGCGTCGTTACACTTTGCCTCTACCACCTTCAGCAGGTCGTCGAGGCTTCGCTCCTGCTCTGTCATCTGACGGTGCTGGAAGCGTATCATGGTAGCCATAGCGATAGTTACCCAGCTGGCGACAAAGGTTATGACAGCGCCGAAGATGAACTCTATCATACTCTGCGCGGATCTTACGAACAGCGCCAGCACAACGAGCATCATCGCAAGCATACCTGTGTTTACCGCTATCTGGAGCTTTGCAAGCTTCGGGTCGATGAACACGAAGCTTATTATGACGTGGACAAAGGTGCAGTAAACGAACACCTGCGCCGAGTCGAAGGCTATCGAAACGAAAATGCTGAGCGCCGCAAAAAGCAGGCATTGTGCCACTTTAAAGCCCCACTCGCCGAACTTCAGCCTCTGACTGAAAGCCAGTATCGTTGTCGTAAGTGCGGCATAAAATGCAAAGCCGATAACGACGGCAAGCGACATCGTATGGTTTGCAAGACCTATAATGACCACAAGCAGACAGCCGAGGATATAGAATGTCATTGCACAGCCGAAGCCCAGCTTGAAATTCGTGCCTGACTTTTTCATTTCACCGTCACCCCCTTGGGCACTACAAAGCGCAGTCCCTTGCGGACTATCTCGGCTTTGCATTCGTAGACGTCCCTGATGAGGTCTCCGTCCTGATTTATAGTGAACGGCTCGCCGTCGGTACGGCGTATGCGGATTGTACTGCATTCGCCGCAGTCCATGTGGTGCGGTATCTTATCGTATTTCTTGCCCAGAAGCGTCATCAGCGCACGCACCAGCGAAAAGCTGTGTCTGTTGCCGACAAGGCGGTATATAGCCTTGCCGTCGTCCACGCAGGTATGCTCGGCAAAGAACATATTTCCGCCGAAGATACAGCCGTTTCCGATAAACACCTCCGCAAGCTTGTCAGTCACCACCTTGTCGTCAAGGGTGACCTCATATTCCTGCGGACGCGATACGAAGATACTGTAAAGTACCGAGAGCGTATACGGCACATCATCGCCGATAAAGCGCAGCGAGCGGTACTGGTTCATTTTAGTGATACTGTTGCTGTCAAGTCCCGTTGACAGCGAATTCAGAGAAACTCCGCAGTCGCTTTTTATGTAGTCCACATTGATAACGTCGCCGTTTATCAGCTCCTCGATGTGGTGGAACCTTTCCTCGTCCTTGCCGAACATTTTGAGGAAATCGTTTGTAAGTCCGCAGGGGAAGAACGCTACCTCTGCCTTTGAAAGGTCGTCGAAGCCGTTGAGCATATTCCTCATCGAGCCTGAGCCGCCGCAGCAGTAAAAGCGCAGCGCCTCGCCCTCGAAAATGTTCTGTATCTTCCGTACAAGCTCTGTTTCGTAGCCCTGATGGCGCGTATTGAATACGAAGTAATCAAGTCCCTTTATCCCGTCAAGCTTCGTGCGAAGGTCGTCCGCGAAGGTCTTACGTCCCGCAAAGGGATTGATTATGAAAATGTGGGTCATAAGTCACCTCCGTAGTCAGAGGATATCAGTCTATGATCTCGTCGTCCTCTGCGTCTGTTTCTTCCTTTTCTTCTTCCTCGTCATTCTCGGGATCTTTTATGCCGAGGGTCTTGTCGATTATCTTGATGAGCTTTTCCTTTGCGGGAGGCTTCAGCATATAGCCGTCGGGCTTCAGCTGCAGCAGCTTTTCCACCACCTCACGCTCTGCGCTTGATGTAAAGAATATCACGGGGATATTCATGGTCTGGGGGTGGCTGCGAATCTTTCCGAGCACCTGACCGCCGTTTGTATAAGGCATTTCATAGTCCAGCAGTATGATATCGGGAAGCTTCTTCTGCATTACCATAAAAGCCTGTGTTCCGGATATCGCGATATTGACGTCATAGCGGTCTGCCAGCATATCCTTTACTGTTCTCAGCAGTACTGTATTGTCATCGACTATCAGCACTGTTTTGCGCGCGGAAACTGTATTGTTTTCCATTTTCCCTCCGTCCGGGAGCCTGGCTCCCTGATTTTTTAGCAAGTTGACATACTAAATTCAGTATACCATATTGTTAAAAATATTGCAACCACAATCTGACATTTTATGCTGACTTTTTTATCGGGAAAATCAACAAAAAAATCACTTATTCTTCGGCTGGTACGCGATACTTCTTCATTACCTCCGCCAATATCTCATCAACGTTGATACTGCTTGCGGTTTCTGTCTGCGGCTTTGTTTTTTCAAGTCTGTCAATGACGGTGTTGTACAGCGTTGTGATGTAATACGCGTCGAAATTCTTTATCTCACGCTTTCCTACTGACTTTATCGCGGTGCTGACGTCCTCACCGCGTATCTTCATGAATATCTCGCGTATCCTTTCGGCGGGGACGACTTCGCCGTTTATAGTACGCGCACCTCCGTTTATGACGTCGGTTATGAGATAAGCTATCCTGTTCACCATCGTCCTCTCATATACTACCGCAAGTCTTTGTGCATTTATCTGCACACTTACCTTATCGAAGGAATAACGCTTTGGCGCTTCCTCCTGTACCTCTTCTTTCTTTTCCTCTGTTTTCTCTTCCTTCTTCAGTTCCCTGTACTCAACGTCAATGATCTCCTCACCGCTTTCCTCGGAAACACCACCCTTATCAACTTCATAAAATTCTTCTTTTTCGTCAGACTGATCTGATCGATTGATAAAGAAAGTATTTATTATATTTTCAATACTTGATATATTAGTATTTGATTGTGGCTGAATTTTCGTATCCGAAAACTCCGTGTGCGATACTTCCGTATCCGAAAACTCCGTATCCGAAATTTCCGTATCCGAAAAAGTGGGGCCCGGAGCAAATGGCTCTGCGATAGGGTTTTCGCAAAAGCAGTATTCCGTTGACATAAACCTACTGTTTTCGCTTTTTTCCTGTTCCGCTTTCAGATAACCGTATTTTTGAAGCTCCGCAAGCAACCGATATACTACGTGTCTTGACACCCCGCAAAGCGAAGCCATGCCCCTCACCGAGAACTCCCATTCGTCGGGAAGCGACAGCACCACCGCCATAAATCCCTTTGCCTCTAAGCTGAGGCGCTCGTCACTGAGCACCTGATTTGACACGCAGGTGTAGTTCTTCTTGTGCGCGTCTCTTGTAATACTGAACATAATATCCAGCTCCTTTCTGTTTTTTGCCATTGTAATTGCAAAAAAACTGCAATTTACTGCAAGGTTTCAGAAAAGTGCAGACACCGCCCTTGATACAGTATTCGGGAAAATATCCCATTTACCTCAGTAAAAAAGTACAATAAGCTGATAATCTTTGTTAATTCCGACAAAACTTGTGAACAAGCATTGACAAATTAGTGTATTTTATATATAATATCTATAAGCGATATTTCTGCCCTGTTGCTTGCGTTACAACTGACTCAGGGGCGGATTTTTACTTTTATTATCTGTGAAAGGAACAACAGATCATGAAAAATCTTAGTGTAGGAAAAAAACTTATCACCGCATTCGGTGCAGTGCTGTTAATGCTGCTGTGTATCGTGCTGGCGATATTCATGTCCATGCAGAACGTTATAAGCGTGCAGGTAAAGGACTTCCATGACCGTGCATTCGTTGGCGTACAGGCTGCGGACGAGCTTGACGTGCTTGTAACTCAGTCCACCCGTGAGGTGCTGTATGCCGCTATTTCGGCTACCGCCGATATGTCCTCGCTGCAGAGGGTCACTGTAGTAAACGCAAAGGTAAACACCGCAAAGGATTACCTCCAGCAGGCCCTTGCAAAGATAGAGGAGCTTCGCGAGGTATATACAGACGACCCCGAGGTGCTTGACAAGGGCGTTACGGGCATAAAGCAGCTGATGTCCGTATATGACGCAGAGATCGAGTCCATCAACGGCACAGGCGATGAGACAAAGATGACTACGGTAGAGATGTACGAGACAAAGATACTTCCCTATCAGGAGAGCGTGAATGCCATCATTGATGAGATCCAGCTGCACATGACAGAGTTCTCCGATGATATCTACGAAAACACCACATCTGAGATAATGATGGTCGTTATGATAGTAGGCATCATAAGCGTTATTGCTATCGCGACAGGCGTTATCTTTGCGATCTACATAACAAGGACCTTCAGAAGGGGCATCAAGGACGTAAACGATGCTGCGGCCGACATGGCAAGAGGCGATTTCGACGTATCCGTAAGCTACCGCTCCAAGGACGAGATCGGTCAGATGGGCGTTGCTATCGAGGAGCTTGCTGCCACAACAAAGGCGGTCATCTCGGACCTCAGAGCTATGCTCGATGAGATCGCAGCAGGCAATCTTGCTGTCAAGAGCAAGCGTCCCGAGCTGTATGTAGGCGAGTTCAGCGATATCAAGAACGCTGTCGATGCGTTCACCGTAAAGCTCAACGACACCATGAAGCACATCGACAATGCTTCGGATCAGGTCGCAACAGGCGCGGATCAGGTATCCGCAGGCGCACAGACGCTTTCTCAGGGCGCTACCGAGCAGGCTTCCTCCATTCAGGAGCTGTCTGCTAACATCAGCATGATCTCCGAGATGATCAATGCAAACGCTCAGAAGGCTGATGAGGCTAACGACAAGACAAACATCGCAGGCGCTCAGATGGCAGCCGCAAACGACAAGATGGCGGAAGTTGTGACCGCTATGGACGAGATCAAGGAGTCCTCCGAGAAGATCGAGGAGATCATCAAGGCTATCGAGGATATCGCATTCCAGACAAATATGCTGGCGCTGAACGCAGCTATCGAGGCTGCAAGAGCAGGCGCTGCGGGCAAGGGCTTCGCAGTTGTTGCTGACGAGGTAAGAAACCTCGCAGGCAAGAGCCAGAAGGCGGTTCAGAACACAGCAGAGCTCATCAACGCTTCTATGGAGGCTGTAAACCGCGGCAATGCACTGGTTGATGATGTTGCGGAGGATATGCGCATCGTATCCGAGTCCGCAGGCGCAGTCGCTCAGCTCAACACCTCTATCGCAAGCGAGGCTAAGGAGGCTGCTGACGCTATCGTTCAGGTATCCACAGGTATCGATCAGATCTCCAATGTCGTTCAGACAAACTCCGCTACCTCCGAGCAGTCCGCTGCTGCGGCTATCGAGCTGTCCAGCCAGGCTAAGATGCTGAAGGAGCTTATCGAAGAGTTCACTTTCATCGAGGAGACAGAGGAAGAATACGAGGAGACTTACGAGGCTGCTCCCGAGATAGCTCTTGACGCTGCTCCCGAGGAGATATCCACAGCCGCTTTCGAGGCTCCCGCTGCAGTTTATTCGGATAAATACTGATATAACAAGGCTAATACAAAAGCTCCCTGACAAAGGGAGCTTTTTTTACAAGAAAAGGTAATTTGCTATTGCAATAATATGATATATATGATAAAATAAGTAAAACA
>JAZNWG010000281.1:0-4165 GCA_045593225.1 Oscillospiraceae bacterium | reverse complement strand
GTCCACTTGCCTGCGGGAACGTAGTACTGAGCAATGCCCTCCTCGTTGAATACGGGAGCGATCAGCAGATTGTCACCCAGCATGTACTGTCTGTCAAGTGCAAGAGTTGCGGGATCATCGGAGTACTCAACTACCATAGCTCTCATCATCGGGATACCTGTTGTGTGGGTCTTGTTAGCCTGTGCGAACAGGTAAGGCATCAGCTTACCTTTAAGCACTGTCCAGTGGCGGAGAACGTCGCAGGACTCCTCGTCGAAGTTCCACGGAACGCGGTAGGAGCTGTTGCCGTGCAGTCTGGAGTGCGAGCTCATCAGGCCGAATGCGCACCATCTCTTGTACAGGTCGGGAGTGCCCTGAGCCTCGAAGCCCGAGATGTCGTGGCTGAAGTAGCCGAAGCCGCTCATGCACAGAGACAGACCGCCGCGCAGTGTCTCCCACATGGACTCGTAATTGGAGAAGCAGTCACCGCCCCAGTGTACAGGGAACTTCTGACCGCCGACTGTTGCGGAACGTGCGAACAGGCAAGCCTTGTCCTTGCCGTAATATTCCTCAAGCACCTCAAATACAGTCTTGTTGTAGAGGTATGTGTAGTAGTTGTGCATCTTGTAGGGATCGCTGCCGTCATAGTAAACAACGCCCTTTGTGGGGATTCTCTCGCCGAAGTCTGTCTTGAACGCGTCAACGCCCATCTCGCACAGAGCACGGAGCTTGCCCTTGTACCACTCGCATGCTGCGGGGTTTGTGAAGTCAACGATAGCCATGCCGGGCTGCCACATATCGCCCTGCCATACGCTGCCGTCAGTGTTCTTTACGAAGTAGCCGCCCTTTACGCCCTCGTCAAACATAGAGGAGCGCTGAGCGATGTAGGAGTTGATCCATACGCAGATCTCGAGGCCCTTAGCCTTGAGGCGCTCAAGCATAGCCTTGGGATCGGGGAACATTCTCTTGTCCCATGTGAGGTCGCACCAGTTGAATTCCTTCATCCAGAAGCAGTCAAAGTGGAATACCTCGAGAGGAAAGTTGCGCTCTGCCATGCCGTCGATGAAGCCGGAAACTGTCTTCTCATCATAGTTTGTTGTGAAGGAAGTTGTCAGCCACAGACCGAATGTATAAGCAGGTGTAAGTGCAGGCTTACCTGTCAGTGTTGTGTATGTTTCGAGAACGTTTGCGATCTTCTCGCCACCGATAACGAAGTACTCAAGATGCTCGCCCTGTACGGAGAAAGCAACCTTGGAAACAGTCTCGCTTGCAACCTCGAAGTTCACCTTCTCGGGGTGGTTTACGAACACACCGTAGTTTCTGGAAGATACATAGAAAGGAATAGACTTGTAGCTCTGCTCGGAGGATGTACCGCCGTCGTTGTTCCAGATATCTACTGTCTGACCGTTCTTAACGAATGTGGAGAACTTCTCACCGAAGCCGTAGATGTTCTCACCTACGGAAATGTTCATCATCTCGCGCATTACGCCCTGCTCAGCAGTTTCCTCATGAGCGAAGAAGGGCTTCATCTCGTCGTTAGCCATGCGCTCGTTGGTCTTCCACTGATCCTCTAAAATGTAGGAAGTGGTCCTCCAGCCCTGCTTTGTAAGGAGCTTGCCCTCGTAGTAATACTTGATATCCCAAGCGCCGCTCTTTGCAACGACTACCTTAGTCTTACCAGAAATAAGCTCATAAGCGTTCTCGGTCTCGTTGATAACAGGCTTGAAGTTCTTGTCCTCATACAGCTCAAAGCTGGGAGCCTTCTTCAGCGCACCCTTGAAGTGGTCTACTGTTACCTTTACTGTGTTCTCCAGTGTGGAAGTAAAGCTGATCTCCAGTACGGGACCGCCGAGGGTCATACCGCGGTTGCCGATCCACTGGTTGGTGGCAAGCACGTTGATAGAGGTCTCATCAGCTGTAACCTCGTACATCTGTGTAGCGTAATTCACGCCGTAGCCGGGCTTGTTGAGCCAAAGTCCGTCTGCATACTTCATAGCAAAGTGTCCTCCGTTTTTATAAGATTTTTAATGATTTCCACTAATTTCGGTAATCGTTTACACGACCTTATTACTATAATAACATACTTCTTTTGAAATTTCAAGGGGGTAAACGAAATTTTTTTCTTTTTCAGAGTGTCAGCAAAAGATGCGCTTTAAGCCAAAAGAAACGCCTTACAAAAAAAACACAGCACATTATATTTAAAATACCAATAGACAAAAAACTGATTTTGATATATAATTAAAGTAGCGAAATTCGCTGAATATTGTTTTTTTTGGAGGGCATTAAAATGAAAAAATGGACCAAATTCAACAAGGTGATGTCATTGTGCGTCATGATATCAAGCATCATCATGACCGTCGTATTTGCTATCATGTTATTTTCAACTGCTTCATCTTTATCTTCTTCGTACGGCTATTACAGCAGTGCTGCTTCCGCTGCGACTGCGACCTATGTATGGACCGGCATCGGCGTGCTCGTATTTGGCACTATCTTCTCTCTGGGCGTGTTCGCCGTATGGAATATGCTCATCAGCTGGTACGACCCCGACGGCGCTAAAAAAGCGCAGCCCTACGGTCAGCCCGCAATGCAGCAGGCACCTATGTATTATGCACAGCCTGTACAGCCCGCTAACTGGCAGTGCCCCGCCTGCGGTGGTATCAATAACGCTGCTAACGGCTTCTGCTACAACTGCGGCAAGCCCAGACAGTAATCCTTACATAAGAAATACCCGAGGATATCCTCGGGTATCTTTTATTTACAGATATTTTCGCATAAGCAGGTCGGTCTGCTTGTCATCTCCAAGGACAAACGTATGCTGCGAGAACTGCTCAAAGCCAAGCTTTTCATAGAATTTCAGCGCAGGATAGTTGCACTCCCATACACCGAGCCATATAAAGTCAAGCGAAAGCTCCCTCGCCTTTTCCACCGAAAACCGTATCAGCTCTGTGCCAAGCCCCCTGCCCTTAACATCAGAAATAAGATATATCCGCTGTATCTCAAGCGAGTTGTCAAAGCCCTTTTCGGTCTGCGCTGCACCAATGTTCAGCTTCAGATAGCCGATCGGCTCATCATTTTCACACGCGATATATGTAAAGCTTTCGGGGTCACGAAGCTCCTCCGTGAGCCGTTTATCGGAAAAAGACTCGGCAAGAAAACGCTCCATGTCCTCTTTTGTGTTCTGCGCGGCAAACGTTTCAATGAAAGTCCTGCAGCAGATATCCCGAAGCTGTGCCACATCAGCTGATGTACATTGTTTTATATCCATACTATCACCTCATTTTAAGGAGAATGGGCGGAAATAATTCCCGCCCATATTTTATTTCGATCTGATATATTCGTCCATCGCCTTAGCCGCGGTCTTTCCTGCGCCCATCGCAAGGATAACGGTAGCCGCACCTGTAACTGCATCGCCGCCTGCATAAACACCCTCACGCGAGGTAAGTCCGTGCTCGTCTGCGATAAAGCAGCCGTGCTTGTTGGTCTGAAGACCGTCAGTGGTGTTTCTGATAAGCGGATTGGGGCTTGTGCCTATCGCCATGATAACACAGTCAACATCAAGTATATGCTCGCTGTCGGGCTTTACCTCAGGCTTTCTTCTGCCGCTCTCGTCAGGCTCGCCGAGCTGCATTTCAACGCACTTCATGCCGTTTACGAATTTATGCTCGTCACCGAGTATCTCCACAGGATTTGTGAGCGTCTTGAAGATAACGCCCTCCTCCTTTGCGTGATGTATCTCCTCGTTTCTCGCAGGCATCTCCTCCTCGCCGCGGCGGTATACTATATAAACATTCTCCGCGCCAAGTCTCTTTGCGCAGCGAGCAGCGTCCATCGCAACGTTTCCGCCTCCGACTACCGCAACGCTCCTGCTGTTCTTTATAGGAGTGTCAGAGCCGTCTTTGTAGGCCTTCATGAGATTAACTCTGGTCAGAAATTCATTCGCGCTGTAAACGCCCTTTAAGTTTTCGCCTGGGATATTCATAAATCTGGGCAGACCTGCGCCCGAGCCGATGAATATCGCCTCAAAGCCCTGCTCAAACAGCTCGTCTATCTCGATAGTACGTCCGATAACGACATTTGTTTCAAGCTTTACGCCCAGCGCCTTGAGATTTGCTATCTCCTTTTCCACGATAGCCTTTGGAAGTCTGAATTCGGGAATTCCGTACACCAGCACTCCGCCCGCAAGGTG
>JAZNWG010000280.1:0-2403 GCA_045593225.1 Oscillospiraceae bacterium | reverse complement strand
AGGCGAACAAGAGCAGGCTTGCCGCAGAAAGCTTAATGAGATAGTTCAGAACGGACTTGAACTGTATAAATAAAAACCGCCCGAGCAAATGCTCGGGCAGCTTCGTTGTGAATGAGTAGAAATGTTTATATATCGGTTCAGCCGTTTATTGCTGAATATAGACTGTCGAGATCGTCAATGGTATAGGTCTTGCCCTTATAAACAATGCTTGCTTTCTCGCAGTATTCAAAGGCATTTTCTCCGATTTCCTCGATATTATCATTAAGTATAACTGTTTCAAGGCTCTCGCAGCCACGGAAAGCTCTGTCGCCTATCCGTTTCACATTTTCGGGTAATTCAACACTTTTTAGATATGACCACATAAAAGCTTCATCGGATATTTCAGTAAGTGTTTCGGGTAGTCGTATTTCATAGAAAATGTTGAAATAGTCACCGGAAAATGCTGCGTCGCCGATCACTGTAACGCCGTCGGGTATCGCTAACGGCTCATAGTAGCTGTCTCTGCAATACAGAACATCCTTGAGTACGCCGTCCTCAATAAACATACCGTCCTGATATTCGGGCATAAGTATACCGTACAGCTCATACAAATGATTTTCTCCGAATTCATATTTGTCGTAGTGTCGGTATTCGATTCCGTTGTATTCGCATACTTTACAGTCAAGCAGTGCATATTCGGAAATTTGCGTAAGCGATTCGGGAATATGAATAAGATCTACGGCATAAGTATAGCCTGGACTGGATATAAAAGCCTTGTCTCCTATTTTTGTAACGCCATCTTCAATAGTAACTTCAGATATAAACCCACATTCTACAAATGCCCATTCCTCTATTTCCTTGACGCTGCCCGGAATAGTCAAGGTGGTTATGTTGTTTCCGTAAAATGCAAAATCGCAGATCTTCTCAACGTTATTCGGGATAACGACATCGCCGCCGACAGAGGGCAGAGCTGCAAAAAGCTTACCATTACCGATGAGAAAGCCGTTTTCATCATATTGTACCACAGCATTGCGGAGAGCCTCTGCGTCTTCGGGCGTATATATTGTTCCTTTATAGGAGAGATTGACATTGCTGCTACCAAAAACAGTATCAAAAATAACCACAAGGGAATCGGGCAAGGCTACCTCTTTAAGATTGGTACAGCCGTCAAATACATTATCATACAGCTCTAACAGTCCTTCCGATATCTCCAAGGTCTTTAGTGATGTGCAGTTGAGAAATGCATTGCTGCTTATCGATTCTACACTGGACGGTATCCTTATTTCGGTTATGCTGGTGCAGCCTTCAAAGGCGTTTGCTTCGATGGCTGTAACTCCATCGGGAATAATCACAATACCCGATGTAAAAGACGCACAGTCCGTTACAACATTATTTTCGATAGTAAGCACTCTTAGCGATTCTTCAAGGAGAACATCGCAGTTCTCGGTAGGTTTGTTTTCTGTTATATCACTTTGACTTGTAGAGAAGGTGGTTGTTGATGTTGTGCTGCTTTCTTGGGCAGGCGTTGAACTTGTACCATTATTGTTGTTTGAGCAGCCTGCATTGACGCAGATTATGAACGAAAGGGCAGCAATAAATAAAAATTTTTTTATAATAACCTCCTTCGTGGTAAACAATATGCCAACCGCCCGAGCAAATGCTCGGGCAGTGTAGTATAATGTATTAAAGATCGTAGTAGTTAGCAAATCCAGCAGGGTGGGGGATCTTGTTGATCGCAGCAGCCTCAGCGCGCTTCTTCTTCAGCCAGATCTGGATAAGGCGTTCGGGGAATACTCCACCTTCCATGAGGTAATCATGGTCAGCCTCGAGAGCGTCAAGAGCCTCATCAAGAGTCTTGGGCAGGGACTGGATCTTAGCCTTCTCCTCATCGGAAAGAGTGTACAGGTTGAAGTCAAACGGGCCCCAGCCGCACTTGGACGGATCGATCTTGTTCTTAACGCCATCAAGTCCTGCCATCAGGATAGCAGCATAAGCGTAGTAAGGATTGCAGGTCGCGTCGGGGCTTCTCAGCTCGAAACGACGCTTGTCGGGAGCCTTAGCATACGCAGGGATACGGATAACAGCGCTGCGGTTGGAGGTAGCGTAACCGATAGTAACGGGAGCCTCAAAGCCGGGAACAAGGCGCTTGTAGGAGTTGGTCGAAGGATTTGTGAAGCCGCACAGAGAACGAGCGTGCTTCAGGAGACCGCCGATAAAGTAGAGTGCAGTCTCGGAAAGCTCGGAATAGCCGTTGGGATCGTGGAATACAGGCTTTCCGTCCTTGAACAGCAGCATGTGAACATGCATACCGTTGCCAGCTTCGCTGTAAATGGGCTTGGGCATGAAGGTAGCTGTTCTACCGTCCTGCAGAGCAGCGTTCTTTACCATGTACTTGATAGTCATGGTATTATCAGCCATCTTGGT
>JAZNWG010000279.1:0-17571 GCA_045593225.1 Oscillospiraceae bacterium | reverse complement strand
GGCTTATGAGCAGCTGTACGCTGCTAAGGGTGCTCTGGTTCCCAACCCTGTTGTTTCCAAGTCTATGTTCAGAAACGTTCTGAAGCAGTACGATGAGATCATCGACGATCAGTTCGCTTATGATCAGTGGAGACGTGGTTCCATGAACTGGGTTACTACAACAGGTACAGACGGTTACTGGACAAACTTCGCTAACGGCGTTAACACTGCAACATTCGGTCACTACTACAACTACATTCTCGAGGTTCAGGAAGAGATCAAGTCTGCTTACGACGCTATCGACTCCATCAAGGGTCTGACAAAGACAACTGACGCTGACATCTACGCTGGTTACGTTACAGCTATGGACGCTGTTGCAGTATACGGCGGTTGGGTTGTTGACGATGTAAACAAGGCTACAAAGGCTGGTCTGTCTTCTCTGATCAACAAGTACCACGGTCAGCTCGTTCACGAGTACTGCGCAACATCCGCTGAGGATCTGCTCGCAGCTATCCAGGCTGAAGTTACCGCTGATACAGTTCTCTCCGTTGCTGCTGGCGCAGTTGCTACAGATGCTAACCTCTGGTACACAGAAGGTTACAATGAGTCCGCTTGGGGCTGGGCTGCCGGTGTTGACAAGGTAGTTAAGGCTGAGGCAGTTATCAAGGTAACAGATACATCCGTTAAGGCTGTATATGTTCCTGTAACAGAGAAGGGCTACTGGGATGATACACGTGACATCATCACAGACAAGACTCTGAAGGATGACAAGAAGTACCAGACAATCGCAATCAACTCCAAGTTTGATATTGCTGATCTGATCGACGTAACAGGCGCAGTTGACGCTTCCGGCGATGTAACAGCAGCTCTCAACGATACACTCGACTCCTCTGATGAGTGGGGCTACGGCTGGGGCACACCTCTCGCAGCTCTGACATCTACAGGCGTTGCTGGTACATGGGACAACAGCGTAAGCCTCTCCAAGGCTATGGCTATTGCTGAGCTGTACATCAACGGCACAAAGGATGAGATCGCTGCCGGCACAGATATCCTCGATATCGATGACACAGGCGTTATCGCTGAGGATCCCGCTGCTTCCTCCAAGGAGTATCAGCTTGCTTACCGTTACCTCTACTACGCTCTGACAGAGAAGTATGAGGGTTCTGTAAGCACTGATGCTGGTCATACAAGAGCTGATGTTAAGACACTGATCGCTGAAGCTTGGGAACTGATCGAGGATACAGGTGATGCTGCTATCTTCAACGATACAAACGTTGAGCTGGTTAAGGCTCGTGAGGCTGCTATGGCTTGGGTATCTCAGGCTAACTCCGACAAGCTCTACAAGGAGCACCAGCCCGGTACAGACGCTGATGAGGAGCCCTATCTCTCCTCTGATGAGGCTTACACAAATCTTGAGACAGCATACAACGCTCTGATGGCTGAGTACAACGCTCTGAAGTACAGCTTCGGTGAGATCTATGAGGATCTTGCTGAGACAGCTGAGAAGATCGACGATGGCGATCTCGATGCTACAGATGATCTGCTCGCTGCTATGGACGCTGTTGCTTATGCACTGTCCACACTCGATCCCATCACTTACACATCTGAGGGTGATGAGTACGAGGATAACGCTGCATTCGACGTTGACAGAGTATTCCAGGAGAACAACCGTGTAATCACAAACTCCGGCGATCCCCAGCTCATCGCTGAGATCGATGGCTCCGTTACAACTAAGGACGGCGCTAACCCCACACACGCTGCTCTCGTAGCTGCTTACGACGCTATGAACGCTGCTATCGCTGCTCAGGCTGAGGCTGATGTTGTTGTTGGCGATGCTAACGGCGACGGCACTGTAACACCTGCTGATGCTGCTGCTATCCTGAAGTTCAACGTAGGCCTTGCTGAGGTTGACGAGAAGGCTGCTGACTACAACGCTGATGGCGCTGTAACACCTGCAGACGCTGCTGCTATCCTGAAGTACTGCGTACAGTAATTCTTAATTCATCAGTTTAGTGATCACACCCCGCCGAGGCTTCGGCCTCGGTGAGGGTTGATTATATAAACAAAATTTTATGGAGGAAAATAATATGAAGAAGATTTTATCTCTCGGCGTTGCTGCTGCAGTTGTTTCCATGACCGCTGTCGCTGCTTCCGCTGCAATCGAACCCATTATTCTTGAAGAAGCTGTTGCTGGCCAGACCATCACAGTTGAAGTTCGCGCTAATGACATCGCTGTTTCCGATATCGGTTTCACAGTAGTTGCATCTGACAACCTCGAGCTCGTTGATGCTACAGCTGACGCTGCTGGTATCTTCAACGCTGAGAACGGCAAGTTCGCTTGGGCTTCCATGTCCGACTGCGAGCCCGGCGCTCTCCTGCTCACACTCACCTACACTGTAGGCGAGGGCGAGGAAGTTTCCGTTGCTCTCGAGAGCGACATCTACGCTGATGCACTCGGCGAGGCTGCTACTGCTACAGTTGTAGCTGGTGGCGAGGATCTCGGCGATCCCGATGAGGGCGGCGACATCATCGTTGACGAGCCTGTTGAGGACGGCGGCGAGGATGCAGGTGATGCTGGCGAAGATGCTGGCGATGCTGGTGAAGATGCTGGCAACCCTGACACAGGTATCGCTCTGGCAGTTGTTCCCGCAGTTCTCGCTGGCGCTGCTATCGTAGTTTCCAAGAAGAGAAAGTAATTCTTAATTGAATTAACTCGTTCTAAAAAACACATGACCTCCCCGAAAGGGGAGGTTTTTGTTTTAGGCAGCGAATTTTCGGTGGCTTGTCTGCTTCACCAAAAATTCGCTGTTTTTTTGTTGATTTCGACGAAAGCGCAGTTTTCGCGTAATCGTTATCATAATGAGGTAATTACTTAAATCTATATCTAGTGGGTTTGGAAAGAGCATAACTTGTTTTACACAAAATATTGAAATCTGAATTTGTGTGAAAATTGAATGGGCATAAAAAGTTAGTAGCTTTCATCATTTATATAAAGTGCATAAAAAAATTCAAATCTTATTGACATCAGCGTATAAATTTGATATAATTATTAAGGTATATATGATAGCGGTGTTATGGCTTGGTGTAAGCTGTCAGCCGTTTCCTGCGGACGAAAGGACTTCCATGGAACATATTATTCAAGCTAATAACGTCTGCATGGACTTTCACATCGGCGACGGAAGTGTCGTTCATGCACTTAAAGGTATTGATCTTCAAATACAGCCGAATAAGCTTTCGATCCTGCGCGGACGTTCCGGTTCGGGCAAGACTACGCTGATAAATATCCTCGGTGCTTTGGACAGACCTACATCAGGCGAGGTCTTGTTCCTCAAAAATGATAACGATATCACAAAGCTCTCCGATTCCGCAAGGGATAAGCTGAGGCGCTGTGATATGGCGTTTGTTTTCCAGTCGGTCGCGCTCATTTCGACAATGACTGCGTTTGAGAATGTAGAGTTCGCGCTTCGCCTCAATAAGCTGCCGTACAAGCAGCGCGTTGATCGTGCAAAGCAGGCTCTGATACAGGTCGGACTTGAGAAGCGTATGCACCATCGTCCGGGCGAGATGTCAGGTGGTGAGCAGCAGAGAGTTGCTATTGCGAGAGCTATCGCGACCTCGCCGAAGATAATCTTCGCTGACGAGCCTACGGCAGAGCTTGACTCTCCGACGGGCTTTGCGGTCATGAGGCTGTTCAGGGATCTGGTTAAAAACAACGATCTCACAATTGTGATGACGACGCACGACACCTCAATGATGGAGCTTGCTGATATCGTTTACACGCTCGAAGACGGCGTAATAAGCGATGTTACAGTGAACGAAAACGTGGACGAGGAGGAAGCAGATGCCTAAAAAAGTCATGCTGGCTCCGCCCGAAAACGTGATGGTCCAGGCGGATAACCTCGTAAAGATCTATAAATCCACCGATGTTGAGGTAATGGCTCTTCAGGGCCTCGATCTCACGGTAGAACGCGGCGAGCTGATGGGAATCGTCGGCTCCAGTGGTAGCGGTAAATCAACGCTGCTGAACATGCTGGGCGGCCTTGACAGACCCTCGGCGGGAAGCCTTTTCGTTGATGGAAAGGATATGCTGAAGTTCACCGAGAAGGATTTCATAGAATACAAAAGAAAAACAGTAGGGTTTGTGTGGCAGAATAATGCGCGCAACCTGATTCCGTATTTAACGGCACAGCAGAATGTTGAAATGCCGCTTTTGCTCTCGGGCTTCTCGGGAAGACATCAGAGAGCAGTGGAGCTGCTCGATATGGTGGGTCTTTCTCACCGCAAGAACAGCCGTCTCGATCAGATGTCGGGCGGTGAGCAGCAGAGAGTCGCTATCGCTATCGCGCTTTCAAACAATCCGAAGCTGCTTCTCGCGGACGAGCCGACAGGCTCTGTAGACACCGCGACAGCGAAGCTGATCCTGGATGTTTTCCGCGATCTTAACAGGGTCATGGGCGTTACGATAATCATTGTAACGCATGATACAAAGCTATCCGCTCAGATAGACCGAGTGGTCGCTATCCGCGATGGTAAGACTTCAACCGAGCTTGTAAGACGAGCAGGAGGCGCGAAGTCTTTCGGACAGCTTACAGAGGAGGCTGCACAGGCAGGACACGAGGAGCTTTCGGTGCTCGATCGTGCAGGCCGTCTGCAGATTCCAAAGGAATATCTTGAAGAGCTCGGCCTCAAGGGCGGCGATAAGGTCCGTGTAGAGCTTGAGGACGGAAGGATATGCATCTACCCCCGTCTGTGAGGGTAAATATTATTTTTGCATCTTGATCGGGCATATCCCGATTTCGATATGCTGCATTACAGTCTAGGAAAGGTGGAAAATACTGTGGCAAGAAAGCACACATTGAAGCTGAAGAAGATGACATCAATGTTTTTGTCTGCATTGATGCTCAGCACTGTTTTTCAGTTTCCGATGACCATCGGCGCGGCTGCTGAGGAAGAGCAGAGTGCGTCTAATCTTGGTTCATCATCTGTTAGTACCGCAAATGTCGGTATGTCAAGCAACGAGGATGCGTACAAGAATTATATCTCGAAGTACGCTGACGCGGAAAAGCCTATGGAGGAGATCGTGGTTGATGTTCTCAACTATGAGGCTTCCAACGGTGCTGTCACCGAAGTGGTTGACTATGGAATCGAGAAGGATTGCATATCCTGGCTCGACAGCGAGGGAACTATCACATGGACGTTCAACGTTGAAAAGGCTGGCCTTTACAACATGGAGATGTTCTATCACCCCGTAGCAAGCACAAACACAACTATCGAAGTTGAGCTTAAGATCGACGGCGAGAGCCCCTTTGACGAGGCAGAGCTTATCGAGCTTGACCGTTACTGGCACAGCGCGACTGCTATCGGCTACGATGCAAAGCAGAAGAACCAGAAGCGTCCTCCTCAGGAAGAGTACGACTGCTGGGTAACATATCCTATCAAGGATAAGGACGGTCTTATCAATACACCGTACTTCTTCTACCTTTCCGAGGGTGAACATACATTATCCCTTGACGGCGTAAAGACAAATCTCTACATCAAGAACATTCGCTTCTTCAACTCTGAGGAGCTTCCCACTTACGCAGAGATCGCGCCTACAGAGGATCAGATCAACAATACTCCTGCACTCGCAAACAATCAGGCTATCATGTTCGAGGCAGAGTCCCCGGTGTACACAACTTCCTCTACACTGTACCCCACATACGACAGAACAGACTATACAGTAAGCCCCTCCCACCCCGTAAACAAGCGTTACAATACGATCGGTACGGATACATGGGATCAGGCTACTCAGGCTATCTGCTGGGAGTTTGAGGTTCCTGCAGACGGTTATTATACGATCCAGATGAAGGCTCGCCAGAGCACGATGCGTGGCTTCTTCTCCAACAGACGTGTTTACATCAACGGCGAGGTTCCCTGTCAGGAGCTTGACTGCGTAAAGGTCAAGTACGATCCTAACTGGCAGACTGTACAGCTCTGTGATAACGAGGGCAACCCCATCTACGTTTACCTCAAGGCAGGTAAGAACACGCTGACCCTCGAAGCTATCCCCGGCGACATCGGTGAGGTTATGCAGCGTCTCGATGATCTTATCTACGAGCTGAACTACTATTACAGAAGAATCCTGATGATCACAGGTCCTTCTCCCGACGAGTATAACGACTACTACCTCGATGACCAGATCCCCGAGCTGCTCGATGTGTTCCAGAACGCTATCGACACTCTCTATGAGGAAAAGGCAGGTATCGAGGCACTGACAGGCGAAGGCTCTGAGGCGTCCACACTGCAGACAATGGCGGTAATCCTCCAGATGGCAGTTGATGAGCCCGATGATATCCCTGTAATGCTCTCCAGCATCAAGGATCAGATCTCCGCAGTTTCCGCCTGGATGCGTGACTACCGTGACCAGCCCCTCGAGCTTGACTACATCGAGGTAAAGACAGTTCACGATAACTACAAGGATGCAGGCTCCAACTTCTTTGCTTCCTTCGCATTCGGCTTCCAGGCATTTATCGGTTCTTTCTTTGAGGACTACACATCTATCACAGACTCCACAGAGCAGGCACTGAACGTTTGGGTATCCCTCGGTCGTGACCAGGCTACTGTAGTAAGTGAGCTTGTAAGCTCCGAGTACAACCAGGAGCACTCCACTCCTATCTCCATCAGCCTTGTACAGGGCGCCGTTCTTGAGGCTACTCTTGCAGGTAAGGGCCCTGAGGTTGCATTGTTCATCGGCGGCGACTTCCCTGTAGTCTGTGCTTCCAGAGGCCTTCTCGTTAATATGAAGAGCTTCACTGACTACGATGAGGTGGTTTCCAGATTCAGCGAGGACGTAACAACGTTGTATGAATTCAACGACGGCGTTTACGGCATCCCGCTGACACAGAACTTCCCGATGATGTTCTATCGTACCGACGTTCTTGAAGAGCTCGGCTACACAGAACCTCCGGAGTCCTGGGACGCTCTTATCGAGATGCTGCCCGACCTTCAGAGAAAGTATCTCGAGGTAGGTCTTATCCTTCCCTCCAACATCTCCTCTCAGGTATTTGATGCAGGTAACACATTCGTACTTCTGATGAATCAGACAGGTCAGAGCTTCTACAACGAGAAGCAGACAGCTACCACATTTGAAACAGAGGCTGCCGTTGACGCGTTTACAAAGTGGACAAAGTTCTACACCGTATACGACTTCGATCAGGCTTATGACGCATTCACACGTTTCAGAACAGGTGAGATGCCTATCCTCGTTCAGAACTACACCTTCTACAACCAGCTGAGCGTGGCTGCTCCCGAGATCAAGGGTCTCTGGGACTTCACACACGTTCCCGGCACATACAGAACAGATGAGAACGGTGAGACCATTCTCGACTACACCGCAAACTCCGGTTCCGCCGGTGCGGTAATCTTCCAGTCCTGCTCCAACAAACAGGCTGCATGGGACTTCATCAAGTGGTTTACCGAGACAGAAACCCAGGTTTCCTACGGTAAGAATATCGAAGCTATCATGGGCCCGCTCGGCCGTTATGATACAGCTAACCTCGAGGCACTGTCCAGACTTAACTGGTCCACCTCCGAGTACAGAAAGATCAGCGATCAGATGGCACATCTGAAGGAAGTTCCGATCATTCCCGCTTCCTACGCTGTAACACGTAACGTTTACAACGCTTTCAGAGCAGTAGTAAACAACCAGAAGAATCCCAGATACGAGCTCAGCTCTTACAATCGCGATATCAACAACGAGATCGTAAGAAAGCTGAAGGAGCTTGGCTTCTACGAAGAGTAAGCTTTTCCGGAGCATTCCGGAAGAGCCACCGCTCTTTCCAATAATAATTAGGAGGAATCAGTTTGTTCGGTAAAGAAAAAACGCAGTATATCGAAGACAGTAAATTTCGCTATACGATGCGTGAAATGAAAAAGAACGGCAGTGCCTACATACTTGCGCTTCCGTACTTCCTGCTGTTCCTGATATTCACGGGTATCCCGGTTCTTATCTCTCTGCCTATCGGCTTTACCAGCTTCAACATGGTACAGTTCCCTACATGGGTAGGTCTTAACAACTTCTATACTCTGTTCCTCGGGGACGACGTTTTCCTTATTGCTATCCAGAATACATTGGTATTCGCTATCATCACAGGCCCTGTGAGCTACGTAATGTGCTTCCTGCTCGCATGGCTGATCAACGAGATGCCCGGCGCGCTGAAGACAGTGTTCACATACATCTTCTACGCTCCCACACTGGCAGGTAACATCTTCGCTACCTGGCAGCTCATCTTCTCGGGTGATACATACGGCTTCCTTAACTCCACTCTGATGGATCTCGGTATCATCAAGGGTCCTCAGCAGTGGCTTACTGACGCAAGATATATCCTCGTGTGCGTTATCGTCGTACAGATGTGGATGTCCCTCGGTGCAGGCTTCCTGTCGCTTCGTGCGGGCTTCCAGGGCATCGACAAGTCCGGTTATGAGGCCGGCGCTATCGAGGGTATCAAAAACCGCTGGCAGGAGCTTCTCTACATCACTATCCCCAGCATGGGTCCGCAGCTGCTGTTCGCTGCCGTAATGCAGATCACAGCTTCCTTCACCGCAGGTGATATCGGACGCTCCCTTACAGCATTCCCTTCAACCGACTACGCTGCGCACACTATCATGACTCACGCATTCGACTACGGTTCTATCCGTTACGAGATGGGTTATGCCTGTGCGATCTGCTTCCTGCTATTCCTTGTAATGATGCTCGTTAATAACGTAATACGCAAGGCAATGAGCGGAATTTTGGATACTTAAGGAGGACAGTAGTACATGCGTATCATACAAAAAAGAAAGAGATGGGGCGGCTCCCGTGGCGGCGATATCGCGATCTTTATCGTGCTGTGCCTTATCGGTGTTTTCATGCTGTTCCCGATCTACCTGTCCGTTATCCAGTCTATAAAGCCGGTCGAGGAGCTGTTCGTGTTCCCTCCGAAGCTTTATGTTCAGCGTCCCACTACCCAGAACTTTGAGGACATGCTCAAGGTTGCGGGTAGCCTTGACGTTCCTTTCTCCAGATATGTATTCAACTCGATCTTCGTATCCGTTGTTGTAACTGTTTCCCAGCTGTTCCTCGCTTCCTCCGCTGCTTACGTGCTTGCTAAGGTTAAGGCACCCGGCGTTAAGGCAATGAACAAGGTCATTGAGATCGCGCTGCTGTTTACATCTTCGGTTACATACATCGTGCAGTACATCGTAATGGCTACTCTCGGCATGATCGATACCTACTGGGCGATCACGCTGCCATACATCGCAACACCTATGGGTCTGTTCCTTATGAAACAGTTCATGGGTCAGATACCTGAAAGTATGATAGAAGCCGCAAAGCTCGACGGCGCAAGCCATCTCAGAGTTTGCTGGCAGATCGTAATGCCCAACGTTAAGCCTGCATGGCTGACTCTTATGATCTTCGCTTTTCAGGGCGCATGGCAGATCACCGGTTATCTCTTCGTTTACAGTGAGCAGCTCAAGCCTATACCGATCGTAATGCAGCAGATATCCGCTGCAGGTATAGCCCGTGCCGGCGTATCGTCGGCGACGGTAGTAGTACTGATGCTGCCTCCTATGATACTGTTCCTTATCCTGCAGTCAAACGTTGTTGAAACGATGGCTCACTCGGGTCTTAAGGATTGATGAAATATTTAACGAAAGGATGATTTTGAGTGCCATCAATTAAGCGCATCGCAGTCCGTGCTGTCGCTGCGGTAATGGCTGCCGTTACACTCGGTACCTGCGTTGCTTACGCAGACGAGCCGTATGACGGCTACAACTACGACTGGTGGGAAGATCCCGTTCCCTCTCAGAACGGTTACGTTGTAGACAGAGTTGTTACCGGTGCAGATCTTGGCATTGGCTCCCTTACAGAGCCTGCCGATCTCTACATCTCGGACAACGAAGAAATATATATCGCCGACACAGGCTACAAGGGTACACTGGACGCAAGCATGAAGGGCAGAATCGTTATTGCAGATAAGGATTTCAACCTCATAAATTCCGTAGAGTACCTTGACTTCGGCGATCTCGAAGAGTGGCTTGCTGACAAGAAGGTAGAGCTTTCTGAAAAGCAGTCGCTGTACAACAAGCTCAGTGACATCTACTTTGACGGACCCACAGGTGTTTTCGTGGACGACGGCGTTGTTTATGTTGCTGATAACGCGAATGACCGCGTAGTTTCCTTTACCGTAGAGACCGATGGAAACGGTGTTGGCTACGGTAAGGTTATCAGAGTATTCACACGTCCCGACGAAGACGTATATGATGCCAATACTACATTCAACCCCAGCAAGGTGCTGGTCGACGCTGCAGGTAACGTTTATATCTGTATCAAGTCCATTACCAAGGGTGCGGTAGTATTCTCCAAGGACGGCGAGTTCAACGGATACTTCGGCGCAAACCGAGTAGAGGCAACTGCTGACGTACTTATGAACGCTTTCTGGAAGCTGATCTTTACTCGTGAGCAGGTAAAGAAGATGCAGAGAAACGTTCCTGTCGAGATCTCCAACTTCGATATCGACTCCGATAACTTCATCTACACAGTTACAGAGTCCAAGAGCGTTGAGACTGATATCATCAAGAAGCTCAACTCCGCAGGTACAAATATCTTTATCAACCTCGGTTACGCCGATAACACATTCGGTGACGCGCTGACAAAGTATTACCGCGGACAGACATACTCCTCTCAGATCACAGACGTTGACATCGGTGTAAATGGTACTATCAACCTGCTTGACCTCAAGACAGGCCGTGTGTTCCAGTATGACGATGAGTGTAACCTGCTCTTCATCTTCGGCGGCAAGGGCTCGCAGAAGGGCACATTCACCACAGTAAACGCTGTTGAGAGTCTTGGTACAAACGTTTACGTGCTTGACGGCCGTAAGGCAAGTGTAACGATATTCAAGCAGACAGAGTTCGGTAACCTCGTTCATGAGGCGATCACCCTGTTCAACAGCGGTAAGTACGAAGAGGCTCGTGGCCCATGGGAAGAGGTCCTCAGACGCGACTCCAACTACTGGCTGGCTTATATCGGTCTTGGTAACGCTTACCTCAATCAGGGTGAGTATGAGACCGCTATGGAATACTTCCTGTACAACTCCAAGACCGGCTATAACGACGCTTTCAAGGGCTGGCGAATGAACTTTATCAGAGATAACTTCACTCTTATCGCGATAATCCTCGTTGGTCTGCTGGTAGGCGTCTATGTAATTGCTTCTGTAAGAGGCAAGATAAGAGCCAAGAAGCGCGCCGAGGCGGAACGTCTGTTCAAGGCGCAGAATAAGGGAAGGGAGGACTAAAGCATGAGATTTGATCTTGATATGCCCAAGTGGAAATGGCCTTTCTACATTATGGTCCACCCCTTTGAAGGTTTTGAGGATCTCAGATGGAAGAAAGCCTACAGCATGAGAGTTTCCATGGTCATCGTAGCGCTGTTCTTCATCATAAGCGTTTGCGAACAGCTTATGACAGGCTTCCTCTTTAACCAGCATTATGTTAAGATATTCAATATCGTTCCTATTATTATCCAGACGCTTGTCCTGTTCTTCACATGGGTAATCGGTAACTGGGCGCTGTGTACACTGTTCGACGGTGAGGGTACAATGAAGAACATCTGTGCCAACACCGCGTATGCACTGGTTCCCATGCTGATCGGTAAGGTGATCAACATCATCCTCAGTAACTGCCTGCAGAATTCTGAGGGTGCGTTCATCGTATTTGTATCCTACCTTACCCTCCTCTGGACAGCGATCCTGCTTATCTCGGGCATGAGAACGGTTCACCAGTATTCGATACCTAAAACCCTTCTGTTTATGTTTATTACGATCTTTGCAATGGTTGTGATCATCATACTGCTCGTACTTCTTGTTTCACTTTTCCAGCAGGTTTATGTATTTGTATATTCTATCTATACAGAGCTGCTTTACAGATTCACAAATCTCGAGCCTACAACGCTCATCCTCATAATGATCGGCGCTGTGGTAGTAGTTGCTGCTATCGTAATTACAGCATACACGCTGTTTGAGAAGCATCAGCTCAAAAAGCAGATGGAAAAGCTTAAATCCTGATGAACAGTAACGACTTAAGGTTTTATTATTGAAAATGGTGGTGTAAAAATGCTTCAATTACGCAAGAAAATACTTGCCGGTCTCCTCTGCTCAGCAGTGGTGCTCTCGGCAAGCCAGAGCGTTGCATGGTCAGAGACCGCAGAGGTTCCCACCGAACCAGGCACTGTGGAATCGGCTGATACAGCCGAGGAGGCAGAAGACGCTGCTTCCGATGTTAAGGATACAGCCGTTGAGGTTGCTCCCATAACAGAGGAGCAGGCGCTTGCAGAGTGCAAACTTTATGCAGAAACATCTACGCTCGAACTTTATGTAAATGAGGGCACAGGCTATTTCGCAGTAAAGAACAAGGACACCGGCTACTGCTGGTGGAGTAATCCTTACAACGCGGATACTGACCCTATCGCAGCCGGTACTAACCTTGCCGGACTTAAATCCGCCCTCTGCATTGAGGGTAGAAAAGTAAATGATACCGACCACAGCAAGACCGATCTCAAGTCCTTTGCTGATGTTATGAAGAACGGAACCTACACATTAGAGAAGCTCGACAACGGCTTCAAGTGCACGCTCCAGTTCAAGTCGGCAGGTATCACTATTCCTTATTATGTAACACTTGTTGATGACTACTTTGAGGTTTCCATCGCAGTTGACGAGATCGTTGAGGAGGAGCTGCTCGGCAATACCGCTGAGACTATCCGTTCCATCATCACAGTCAGCCTGTTCAAGGACCTCGGCGCAGGCGCTCCCGATGAAGAGGGATACATGATCACTCCCGACGGCTCGGGCGCTGTTATCAACTTCAACAACGGCAAGACAAATACCACTGAGTACACTCAGAAGATGTATGGCAGAGATATCGCGATCAGCTCTGATATGGCTCCCGCTAAGACAGAGCAGGCTTATCTTCCCATTATCGGTATCGTTAAGGAAGACAATGCGCTGCTCGCAGTAGCAACCGAGGGTGCCGCTTACGCAACAGTAAGAGCAAGCATCAACGGTCAGGGTGCTACTTCCTACAACTCAGTATGGTTTGATTTCAGCCTGCGTTCCAATGACTCCTACTTTATGGGTCAGTCAAACGCTGCGCTGAGCGCTTATGAGACCAGCATAATCCCCGAGGACAGAGTAACAGTACGTTACTATCCTATCGCTAAGGAAGGCGCCGATTATGTTGACGTTGCTCTCCGTTATCAGGAACATCTTGTAGATACAGGCGTTCTTACAGACGGTAAGACAAGTGAGGATCTTCCTTTCTACCTCGATATCTTCGGCGGCACTGTTAAGCAGCAGTCCGTTATGGGCTTCCCTGTTGCGCTTGAGACTGCAGCTACCACTTACGAGGAAGCAAAGCAGATCATCGAGCAGCTTTACGGCCTCGGTGTTGACAACATGATCATCACCTACGAGGACTTCAATGCTGCAGGTATGACAAGCCGCATCTCCAACCACGTTGACTACTCCGGTACACTGGGTGGTAAGGGCAAGTACACAATGCTTGCTGATTACTGTGCAAGCATCGGCGCTACACTGGCTCCCAGCGTTGATATTCAGGAGTATGAGCGCTCCGGTAACGGCTATTCTACAACAAGCTCTTCTGTAATCCGCGTTACAAAGGCATACGCTACACAGAACGAGTATGAGCGTGCATTCGGCACTCCTCATGATACAAGAGAGAGCTGGTATATCCTGACTCCCGCTTACTATCAGGAGGTAGTTCAGAAGGTAGTTAACAGCTATGTAAAGGAAGGCATCAATGCGATCTCCCTTGAACAGGCTACAAATATGCTGTACAGTGACTTTACATCAAACGCTGTAAAGCAGTCCTCGAGACAGAAAGCTGTTGAGAATCTCAAGGCTTGCTACCAGATCATCAAGGACAATAACCTGACATTTGTTGCAGATGCATGTAACGACTATGCTCTGCAGTATGTTGACTACATCAGAAACGTACCGCTTTACAGCAGTAACTTCGACGTTTATGACTATGACATTCCCCTCTACGAGATCGTAATTCATGGCTATATCCCCTACACAACAAAGGCCAAGAATGCAAGCTCCAGTGCTGACGAGATGTATCTGCTCGCTGTTGCGACAGGCACTCCTGTTCACTACGAGGTAATGTACGAGAACCCCAACGAATTCACTGACTGTGCTTATGATACACTGTTCTACACCTACTACGGTGGCTGGCTTGATATCGCTGCTGCTGAGTACAGAGTAACACAGGACTTCATCAAGACACTGGCAGATGAGACTATCGCCGATTTCGAGTACCTTGAGAGAGATGTGGTACAGACCAAGTTCTCCGATGGCACAGTTATCAAGGCTGACCTTGGTGAGCTGACACTCGAGATCAACGGCACGAATATCAATCTTGCCGATTACGGACTGAAAGGAGCGACAACTGACTGATGAGTGACGAAAGAAATTTCGACCCCACAAACGCAGCTGAAGTAACCGAAGCTGTATCAGAGGCTGTTGAAGCTTCCGCGATGCCCGTTGCTGAGATGCCCACAGTTGAGGCTGCTGCTCCTGTAGTTGAGCAGGCAGCTGAAGCTGTTGCAGAGGCTGCTCCCGCAGTTGAAGAAGCAGTTGAGGCAGTTGAAGAAGCTGCTGCTGAAACAGTTGCGGAGGCAACACCCGCAGTTGAGGCTGTTGTTGAGACAGTTGAGGAAGCTGCACCTGTTCGCGTATCCGCGCACAATACAGCTGCCGCTGCTTCCTTTAATCTTGAGGGTGCAGAGGTCGATGTCCGCAGAAAGGACGGCGCTAAGGTACAGCGCAAGATCAAGACTGCGAAGATATCCTACGAAAGAAAGAAGAGCCTGTACGGCTATGGCTTTATTGCTCTCTGGGCAGTAGGTACACTGTGGCTGTTCATACTCCCTGTTATCACATCTCTGTGGTACTCGCTGTGCGACACTCAGCTTTTCGCTAAGGAAGACGCGCTGCTGCATGGTATGACCACAGCAGGTATCTATACCGAGTGGAATAACTTCGGCAACTATATCGGCGCATTCGGTGACAGTGCAGAGTTCCTTCCCGCACTGCTCAACTCCCTTGCCGACATCGGACCCAAGTCCATCGTTATTCTGATATTCTCCCTGTTCATCGCGGTTATCCTGAACCAGAAGTTCAGAGGAAGAACACTGGCGCGTTCCATCTTCTTCCTGCCTGTACTTATCGCAACAGGTCCCGTTATCAGCGTTATCAACGGTGATATGGCTTCGCAGGGCGTATCGGACGCTTCTCAGTTCAGCACACTGTTCAAAACGGACCTTGTTACCGAGCTGATGGAGTTCATAGGTATCTACGGTATCAACCAGACGTTTACTGAGGTTATCCAGAATATCACCAGTGACGTTCTGAACCTTGTATGGAACTCAGGTATCCAGATCCTGATATTCCTTTCTGCACTGCAGACCATTCCTCCGTCCGCGAAGGAAGCTGCAAGCATGGAGGGCGCTACCTCCTGGGAGTTCTTCTGGAAGATCACATTCCCCTACATAAGCCCGATGATCCTTTCCAATCTCGTATATACTATCATAGATGCATTCGTATCTACTGATAACGAGGTTATGGAGTGCGTTCTGGCGGCGTCCAGAAGATGGGAATACGGTGAATCTGCTGCTCTCGCGTGGATATACTTCGCTATCATCGGCGCGTGCCTTGCTATTATCACGGTAATAGTAAACAGATTCGTATTCTACGAGAATGATTAAGGAGGTTAGAGAAGTGACAGATAATAATTTTGTTTTCCCTTCCGAGGAAGATGTTAATGTTGCTAATCAGCCTGCTGAAAATGTAACATCCGCACCTGAAGCTGCTCCCATGCAGGACATACCTGCTGCAGAGCCTGCTCCCGTAGCTGAATCCGTTATCGCGACCGAGCCTGCCGACACAGCTCCTGAAGCTATCGCAGAGGCGATCGCCGATATCAATGATGCGAGCGCTGTTGTTGCGGCTCCCATCGAAACAGGCAAGAAGCCTAAGAAAGAAAAGAAAAAGAAGGACGATTACAGAGTATCCAGCTTTGAGATCCTCAAGAATTATCGCCACTACACCGACAAGGAGAAGAAGCACTACCGCTATATTCTCAGACGCAGACTTTCAAGCTGGGTATGGCCTTTCTTCAGATTCGTTATCATCTTTGGCCTTTCTTTCGTAATCCTGTATCCTATCCTGTACATGATCTCCACAGCTATCCGTCCTCAGGCGGAGATGAACGACCCCTCGGTTATGTGGATACCCAAGGCTATCCGCTTCGAGAACTTCGTTGAGATCTGGAACGCTATCGAGTACCCCAAGACACTGTGGGATACGCTGGTACTTAACATCGTATCCTCCATTCTTCAGGTTGGTACCTGTGCACTTACAGGCTATGGCTTTGCAAGATTCAAGTTCAAGGGCAAGAATCTTCTGTTCGGAATCGTTCTGCTTCAGATCATCGTTCCCACACAGATCATTCTGATTCCCCAGTATATGCAGTTCAGATACTTCGATATCTTTGGTCTGTTCAACGGTCTGCTTGGTGACTCCATCAGTCTTGTTGATACAAACTGGTCGATGTATATTCCCGCATTCTTCTGTAATGGTATCCGTGCAGGTCTGTTCATCTATCTGTTCAGACAGTTCTTCCGCGGACTGCCCAAGGAGCTGGAGGACGCTGCTTACCTCGACGGCTGCGGTCCGTTCAAGACCTTTATCAGCGTTATGGTGCCCAACGCAGCAAGCTCCTTCCTGACAGTATTTATCTTCTCTATCGTTTGGTACTGGAACGACTACTATGTATCCTCCATGTACTTCTCCAACGCAAGCACTATCTCCCTGAAGATAGATACTATCGCAACAAGCATCTCCATGTATCTGTACAACGAGGTTCGTAATGCGACCGAGTTCATCGTTTGGATGGAGGCAGGCTGTCTGCTTGCGATCGCTCCTATCGTTATCATGTATGTATTCCTTCAGAAATACTTTACAGAGGGTATCGAAAGAGCAGGTCTTGCTAACTAATCTGACCGTCGATAAATTTCCACATACTTCGTTAGCTGCGGCTCGGCGTATACCACATACGCTGTCGCCTTGCTGCCTCGTCTGTGAAAATTTCTCTAGGTCAGCGACTGTCGATAAACCTCCACATACTTTCTTAGCTGTGGAATTGTCTAAGTCCAACAAAACACAAACATACAGCCTCCGCAAGGAGGCTGTTTTGTTGAAAGGAACAGAATGAAATTCGTTGAGATATTTACCGATGGCGCTTGCAGCGGAAATCCCGGCCCCGGCGGCTACGGTGCTATACTGCGCTGTGACGGCAGGGAAAAGGAGCTTTCGGGCGGCGAGTCTCACACCACCAACAACCGAATGGAGCTGCTTGGCGTCATAACAGCGCTGGAGGCGCTGAAATTTCCCTGCGAAGTAAGGCTTACTACCGACAGCAAGTATGTCGTAGACGGCATAACAAAAGGCTGGGCGGTGGGCTGGAAAAAACGCGGCTGGAAGAAAGCCGACGGCA
>JAZNWG010000278.1:0-4181 GCA_045593225.1 Oscillospiraceae bacterium | reverse complement strand
AACACCGAGAGATGCGGCTCTAAGGTAAGCACGCTGCCCTTGTACTGCTCCAGCAGATAAGGCAGGTTGCCTATGCCCTTTCCTGCAGGCACTACCGAGCCGTTCTCCATAGCGTCTTTGATGTGCATATACTCAACATAGGGACTCAGCATTTCCCATGCTTTTATCGTATCCTGTCCGCACTGGATAAAGTTTGCAGGATCGAACACCGCCTTTAACTGCGGGAATTCTCTGTGTATCTCAACGCAGCGTGAAGCGATATCTCCGTAGATACCCTTCTCGTTCTCGTGACATAGTATTATTCCGCTGCCCTTTGCGGCTTCAACGAACTGTCCAAGGCGGGTCATGACCTCGTCACGGTAACGCTCGGTGTTATCTGACGGAACATAAAAACTGAACATTCTGATATGCTTTGCACCAAGAATATCAGCAAGTTCAAGTCCCCGTCTGAATTTGTCAAGGTGCGCTGCAAAATCGTCGCATATTCCGATCTTACCGTAAGGTGAACCGAGCGACCATACAGCGAGTCCTGCATCGTCAAGCTGTCTGCGAACTTCCTGCGCTTTCTGTAGTGTTATTTCGGAAATATTCTGTCCGTCAACACCTCTTATTTCAAGGAAGTCTACGCCATTGTCTTTCATCGCCTTTATCTGTTCCGAGAGTCTGCCGTCTGCTTCGTCTGCGAATGCTGCAAGTTTAAAGTTCATAAGGATACCTCCGTTTTGTTTTTTGATATCATTCTAACACGAATGAATTTGCATTTCCATTGTTAATTTAAGCTTTATATATTGCAAATCCGCGCATTATGTGTTAAAATTAAAGAGAGAGGTGATAGAATGCTCAACGAATACAGCTTCGGAGATATCTATATAAGGCATGCTGTCGATGATAGCCCTGATGACAAGGATTTTACCATGCACATTCACGAGCAATGCGAGATATATTTCTTTGTTTCGGGAGATGTGGAGTATCTTGTAGAGGGCTCGAAATATCCTCTCAGCGAGAACAGCCTGATGATAATGCGTCCTGCCGAGTCCCACAAGCCGAAGATAGTCGGAAAGCGCAGGTATGAACGCTATGCGATAAACTTCCCTGCGAGCTTTGCAGACACCATCGACCCGGAGGGCAGGCTCGTAAGAGCGTTCACCGAACGACCTCTCGGGCAGAGCAATATGTTCAGCTCCTATGAGATCGATACAGCGCTTGTAAAAAAACTCTTTTCGGAGATGTGCGGTGCGAAGGGTGATTATGACAGGCAGCTTGCGATAATCACCCATCTGCTCATACTGCTGGATATGGTAGGCAGGGCGTATTCCGTCAAAGGAGAGCTTGCAGACAGACCGCAAACTGTCGCTGAGAATATCATCATGTATGTAAACGCTCATCTTTTTGAGGATATCTCAGTGCCAAGGCTCGCACAGCATTTCTATCTCAGCCCATCGCAGTTCAGCAGAGTTTTCAGGCAGGCTACAGGTGCTGCTCCGTGGGAATACATAACAAAAAAGCGACTCACCGCCGCAAAGGAAATGCTACGCAACGGACACTCGGCGCAGAGTGCTTCCGAAAGCTGCGGCTTTAAGGATTACTCTGTATTTTACAGGGCATACACCAAGTATTTCGGCTGCGCGCCGAAGCGTTCGTCCGATAAGTAACCGTTGAGAGGTATTAAGTAAATTTTTGCCCGCAGGTGTGAGCCTGCGGGCATTTGTCATATATGGCTTTTGTGCGTCTGAAACACGATCACACTGCGTATTCGTCCACGAGCGCCTGTACCATAGGCATTACCTCGGCAGAGCGCTGCGTCCACGACTCCTCGCCGAAGGTGCAGTCTATGATAGACTGGCCGATATAGCCCTGCATTTCGCTGCCGAAGCCGTAAAGATCCTCAAACACGAAGTCGAATACCGAGGGATCGCGCATCTCCACCCAGAGATCATAAAGCTCCTCGTCCCATGTCATGCGCCACTTCTGCATACCTGCATACTTGCCTTCGGTATAAGTGATCTTTTCGGGTGCGATGTGCTCCTTTCTTACGTCTGCCTGTATAGCTTCATCAGTATCGAAAAGGCGGTTGCACATGATAAATTCAACTGCACCGTCAAGGTTCTTTGCACCCTTGGGTATCATATATCCGAAGCAGTTGGAGCCCTGATAGTAAGCGTCAGCCTCAGGATCGCGGGGGTACGGCACGAATGCAAAATCCGAAATCGTATCGTGGATATCGTTCTCAACGCCTGTAAAGTTCTGCACATTCTCGGTCATAGCTATATAGCCCCATTCAGGTTCAAGTCCGATAAAGAGGATCTTGTCGCAGTGCTGTGCAAACACCTGAGGAGATACCCATGCGCCGTAGGGGTGGCTGGTGGGGTAGAGCAGACCGCTTCTGCCCATTTCCGCAAGATACTCGACGGCTCTTGTAACGTTTGCGTCGCTGAGATTGTTTTCAACGCCTCCGCCGGGGAGATAGTCGATACATACCGAGCCTGTCGTGCATACGAATGCATTCACATCTCCGTCAGTTGCGTAGTAGCCGATATTCTCGTCAGAAATATTGCAGAAATCCATCATAAGCTGACGCCATGCGTCCCATGTCCATTCGCCGTTTTTGTACAGCTCATACGGGTCTGTCAGGCCTGCGTCTGCGATGGTCCTGCGGTTGTATTCAAGGCCTCTCCATGCAAGCATTCTGTGCGGGAATACATAATGCTTGCCGTTGTAGTTGTAGGATTCGATGACCTCTTTCATATCAGCCCACAGTGGGTCGTTGATGTCGAGGTGTTCGTCAAGCGGCTCATACAGGCCCTTGCTTACTCCGAAGGGGAACGCCTGCGGCTCTAATGTAAGCAGATCTGGGGAATCGTCTGCCGCGATCAGTGTGGAGAGCCTGTCAAAGTATGCGTCACCGAACGTTGCTGAGATCCATTCGATCTTGCCGCCGTAAGTTTCCGTTTCAAAAACATCAACCTGCTGCTTGCCCTTCTGGTCAACGGTTATATCGTAGTAGCCGTAGTACTTCACTGTGCCCGCATTTCCGCTGGGAACATAGGTGCTGGTATCAAGCTCTTTTATCTCCTCGTCGGTAGCGGCGTTTGCGTCAGGGTCGGTAGTCGTGCCTGCGCCTGTGCCGCTGGGCTGTGTGGTGGTGATGGCAGCATTTCCGCCGTCAGTGCCGCCTGCAGGAGTGCTGTCCTCGCAGGCTGTCATGCCGAGTATCATGGAAGATACCAGCACAGCTGAAATTATAGTCTTAAGCTTTTTCATAAGTAATACCTCCTCATTTCATGAATACAAAGCTCTCAAGCTCGAAAAGACATCTGTCCTTATACCAGTCAACAAACCAGCCCTCGTAATTATGCTCTATCGCAAAATATACCGAGTGTCTGCCTGTAACGTTCTGTACGATCGCGGAATATTCGCCGCTTGCCGCTCCGATAACGCATCTTCCTATCTCAGTGCCGTCCTCGCCGTCGATAAGTATCCTGATGGTCGCGTTACAGCCCGTGCCGCGCACCTTTGCGGAAAACTCCATAGTCTTTGAGCTGAAGTCCTCGCCGAAATCGTAGTATTTATAGCCTATGACAGCATTCGGCTTTATGTTTGTTATTATTCTTGTAAAACGGTCAAGCTCCGTCACGAAGCAGCCGCCCTTAAGCACGCAGGCGATATCCGCGGCGGTTATCCTGTACGGATTGAGCGACTCCTCAAAGCCGAGCGAGGTCATCTCTACCTGTGGGATAGTACCGTCGGGGAGAATCTCGATACGCTCGACGCAGGCACGTCTTGACGTGATGGTCGCGTTTGTCATTCTGTGATAGAAGATGTACCACTGGCCGTTTATGCAGCATATCGAGCCGTGGTCGTTTCCTGCGGGGTAGTCAATGCCGTTGTCGACTATCGTGCCCCTGTATGTAAAAGGCCCTGTGGGGGATTTCGCCGTCATATAGTCCAGCCTGTTGCCCTTGTTCGGGGAATAGATCAGATAATATGTGTCTCCCGCCTTACGCATGGAGCAGGCCTCAAAAAAGCCGTTCTCTTTCTGTTTGTCGGCAGGGATTATATCGCGGATATAGCTGTCGGAAATGACCTCGTACATATTGCTTTTAAGCTCTGCCATATACGAGCGCTCGAAGCCGCAGTAGATGTACACGCGCCCGTCGTCGTCCAAAGTCGGAGGCCAAGCG
>JAZNWG010000277.1:0-4039 GCA_045593225.1 Oscillospiraceae bacterium | reverse complement strand
CAGGGCATATGTACCAGTCGCTGATAAAGCAGTACGACCTTATCGCGGGCGTTGGCAAGTACACCGCTATCCTCTGCCCCGAGGGCGAGCTTTTCGTCACCGATAACGCAAAGCGTCAGCGCGAGGGCTATCTCTCCGACGTTACCGCGGCAGGAGCGGAGTTCGCAGAAAACAGGACACTGTGCGAGGCTACCAAACAGAAGCTTGCAAAGCCTATCCTTTCGCCCAAAGGCTTTGAGACTATAACACTCGCGCACTGGGCGCAGTTCAGGTGATAAATCGAGATTGCGGAGGTATATCAATGGATATTGCAGCTTTCAGATCCGATATGCAGAAATCCGTGGAGGATTTTTTTGAAAAATGCTTTTCAGCCGTTGGTATACCATATTCGCCAAAGGACAGGCATGCGGACATTGCGGACATAGACAGGCATTATATGCAAAACGGCTGCTTCTGGTGCCTTTTTGATAACAGCGTTCTCATAGGAACGGTTGCGATACGCGAAATCACCGCAGACAACAGAACCGTTGAGCTTAAACGTATGTTTGTACTTCCCGAATATCAAGGCAAGGGCTATGGAAGATTGCTTTTAAAGCATGCAATAGACTATGCCAAAAAGCAGCAATACAGCAAAATGTGTTTAGATACCCGCAGACAGTTTTCTGCCGCACAACACCTGTATAGGAGCAGCGGTTTTCAGGAAACCGAAAAATACAATGACAACGAACACGCCGAGCTGTATTTCGAGCTGAACTTATAACAGCAATTACAATAAAAAAGACCTGAGAAGAATACTTCTCAGGTCTTTTTGTTATTCGGCAGGTGCTATCACAGACATTGGATCTATCCATTTTCCGCCCTGCTTTACTCCAAGGTGAAGGTGCGGCTGCTGCATTATCTCCGCCTGACAGGTGTCGCTTGTCTTTCCGATGATAGCGCCCTCCTGCACGGTCTGACCCGTCTTTACATCAAGCTCCTTTGCAAGTCCGCAGTAGTGCACTTCAAGACCGTTATCCTGCTCCACGATGACTGTAACACCCCAGAGTGGATCCTCGTCTATCTCCTTGATAATGCCTGAGGACATCGACTTTACCTCTGTTCCAAGCTCGCACAGGATATCACAGCCGTCATGGGTCTTCCACACACCGAGCGTTTCGCTTTTTACAAGCTCTCCGTTGCTGAACGGGTGCGATACCTCGCCGTTTATCGGCATGATATTGCGCGACTCGATAACGACAGGCTTGTTTACCTCCTCTGCCTCGGTGGGGTCGGTATTGCCTGCGGGTGCTTCTGTGATCTCGTCCCTCGGGACATTATCAGCATTGTTGTTTGTCGGAACATCATCTGTTACATCGCCTGCGTCAAATACCCATGTGTTTTGCTGCGAGGTGTCGGACTCTGTAGGAGTAAGACGACTCATGGTACTGTTGTAGGCAGTCAGCGACGCAACACTCACCGCGGCAATGCCAAGCACTACCGCGATCGCCATGCCCTTTCCTGCGGGAAGTGATCTTCTTGACTTTTTCATTGCGTTATTCCTTTCATGATCATGACTATGGATCGATCCGCTGTTGGATCGTGACAATATTTTTGCCTGTTTTTTCTGGAATATACAATTACTTATTTTTTTGTGTCAAAAGCAGTTTCAATATTGCGAAATGCGCATAATTATGGTAAAATATTCGGTAGATATAACCGTTTAAGGAGGTGTGCAATGCTTCGTATAGCTCATATACTCGGAAAGACCCACGACAGCGACGCCGAACATACAGTAATGAATTACTACCGCGCTGTTGACCGCAATGAGATACAGTTCGATTTTTTCCTGTGCAAGGGCTCGGAGTATCTGCCTGCGGAGGAGATAAAGGAGCTTGGCGGAAGGATATTTGTGCTGCCTCCTGCAGTCGAAAGGGCGAGATACATCAGAGTGCTTCAGCAGCTGCTATCGGAAAACAGCTATGATATAGTGCACTGCCATCAGCAGCCACTGGCCGCGATAAGCCTTAAAGTCGCTAAAGACGCAGGCGTGAAGAACAGGATTCTTCACTGTCATGATGGCGCAAAAAAAGCGGGCTCGGCTAAAAAATATGCAACTGGGCTTCTTGCAGACTGCGAGAGCAATGCCCGAAAGTGCTTCGGCGCAATGCCTGTATGCGCACTCAACGAAGAAGCGCCGCCTGTTACAGTTGCAAGAACGCTGCCTGCGGCTGTTGACGTGTCAAGATACCGCTCATCATCAAGCCATGAGATCCGCAAAAGGCTGAACATTCCAAACAGCAGCCTTGTTTTCGGTTGTGTCAGCGAACTTTGCTCCAAAAACAATCAGGGATTTCTTATTGATGTGTTCAAGGAGATACTTAACGACAACAAGAACTCTGTGCTTGTTATCGCAGGCAAAGGCAAAGACAGCGAATTTTTAAAGGCCCGCATAACGACAAGCGGTGTTTCTGACAGAATAATAATGCTGCACCGCGCTACCGAGGAGCTGTACAGCGCATTTGACTGCTTCCTGCTGCCGCAGAAAAAAGAAGGTCTCCCATTTGCCGCTGTCGAGGCTCAGGCAGCAGATCTGTATTGCATTTTCTCCGATAGAGTAAACAGATCCGCAAAGCTCACCGACAGTGCGCAGTTCCTGTCGCTGAAAGCAGGCTTTTCCGACTGGGCGTGCGCCGCACTGTGCTGCGCAAGGCTCAGAAATAAAAAATCCGCCGAACAGCTAAAAACGGCAGGCTATGATATAACTGAATGCGCAAAGGAACTGCAAAAATATTATCTGACACTGAGGGAATCATGACAAAATTACTTATAAATGCATTTGTAAAAGACCATAAAAACACCCGCGAGCCGAATGTCCGCGCCGCTTACGGAAAGCTTTCGGGCTGGGTAGGAATAATCTGCAACCTGCTTTTGTGCGCAGGCAAATTCATCGTCGGCTTTATCTCGGGCAGCGTTTCCATCTCCGCCGACGCTGCAAACAACCTCTCGGACGCTGCGTCCAGCATAATCAGCCTGCTTGGCTTCAAGCTTGCGGAGAAATCTGCCGATGACGAGCACCCCTACGGCCACGCGCGCTACGAATACATCTCGGGATTTATCGTTGCTGTCATAGTACTTATAATCGGCTTTGAGCTGCTTACAGGCAGTATCGACAAAATAATAACCCCCACGGCAGTGGAGTTTTCGTGGATAACCATAGGCGTTCTCGGCGCGTCTATTCTTGCAAAGCTGTGGCTTATGCTGTTCAATCTGAAGATAGCAAAGCTCATAGACTCGGGAACGCTGAAAGCCACCGCCGCAGACAGCAGGAACGACTCTATCTCTACGCTGGTGGTGTTGATAGCAGCGCTTATCTCGCATTTCTGTGAAGTTCAGCTTGACGGCTACATGGGTGCTGCGGTAGCGCTGTTTATCCTGTACAGCGGAGTAAACCTCGTACGCGATGCGATGAGCCCTCTGCTCGGCAAGGCTCCCGACGAAGAAACAGTAGAGGCTATCCGCAAGAAGATAATGTCCTACGACGGCGTGCTCGGAACACACGATCTCATGGTACACGACTACGGTCCCGGCAGAGTGTTTGCAAGCGTTCATGTGGAAATGGCAGCGGAGCGTGATGTGCTGGAAAGCCATGACGTTATCGACAATATCGAACGTGATTTCCTGAAGAGCGGCTTAAATCTTGTTGTTCATTTCGACCCGATAGTGACCTCTGATGCCGCTGTTGGCGATATGCGCCACGAAATAACTGAGATTGTACACCGTATAGACGAGCGACTGTCTATCCACGATCTCAGAATGGTGCCGGGTCCCTCACATACAAATGTCATCTTTGACTGCGTTGTGCCGCACAAATTCTCCATGTCCGAAGAGGAGCTGAAAGCCGAGATATCACGCTTTGTAAGTCTTAACCACCCCGATCATTTCTGTGTGATAACGGTGGAGAACAGCTATGCTCCTATGCCGAAAAAGGCAGAGATAATAAATTAGTTTTGGCTCAGTGTGCTTATGCACTTGAAATAACAAAATCAGGAGGAAATTATGC
>JAZNWG010000276.1:0-4300 GCA_045593225.1 Oscillospiraceae bacterium | reverse complement strand
TCGAGTCGATGATGACTACCTCGGGCTTGTTCTGCACTACCGCATGGATTATGCTCTCGCAGTTGTTGTTTGAGGCAAGGAACAGATTGTCGCTTGCAACGCCCAGTCTGTCTGCGCGCAGCTTTATCTGTCTCTCGCTCTCCTCGCCCGAAACGTAGAGTATCGTGTGCTCCTTGCCCATAAAGCCGCATATCTGCAGCAAAAGCGTTGATTTTCCGATACCCGGATCTCCGCCGATAAGCACCAGCGAGCCCTTTACCAGTCCGCCGCCGAGAACTCTGTCAAGCTCAGAGATGCCTGTTCCGTAGCGGGTCTCGTCCTCGTAGCTTATCTCGCCTATGCGGCTGTATCTGAACTCGCCCACAGGCGCGGCGGTCTTTCCCACAAGCACCTCGGCAGGGGTCGCCTCCTCAATGCTGTTCCACGCACCGCAGCCGCCGCAGCGGCCGTTCCATTTCGGGTATTCCTGTCCGCACTCGCGGCAGATGAAAAGCTGTTTTTGTTTAGCCATTTTTACGTCCTCAATAATTTATTCGTTCAGGCGCAGAAAGCCGCCCTGTCTGATTACATTTCTTCCGTCATGGACAGATCGTCTGCGTCATCTTTTGTCGCGTCGATAAATTCCAGCACTCCGCTATAGATAGTGAATGCCACCTGCTGCTGATATTCCGTTGTCGCGAGCCTTGCTTCCTCATCGGGATTTGAAAGAAATCCGCACTCTATCATCAGTGAGGGATTGGGATTTGATTTCAGCAGATAAAGCTCGTCACCCGAGAGCTTTATCTCGCGGTCATTGCCCTGCTGAAGTGAAGCAAAGCGGTTCTGCATTATCTGCGCCAGCGTTCTGTTATCGGGATTGTTGTTATTATAGAACATTTGCCCGCCGAAATACTGCGGATCGGTGTAGTTGTTCTGATGTATGCAAAGGAATATACTGTCAGGATAACTCTGCACTATCTCAAGCCTGTTATCCATGTCAGACAGCTTCTGATTGCGGATACCCTCAACACCTGCGTCATAGATGGATATATCCTCGTCGCGAGTAAGCACCACATTGAAGCCCGACAACTCCAGCATATCGCGCAGATGAAGCGCCACCGACAGATTTATGTCCTTTTCGAGAGTTCCATTCACGCCGACCGCGCCGCTGTCGAGGCCGCCATGGCCTGCGTCAACAACTATGACAGGCCGCTCGTCCGCCGTAGCTGAAGCGGGAACGACATTTTCCGTCACTCTCGCACACACCACCAGCAGTGCAAAACAGCCGAGCATCCCAAGTGTAAGCTTTATAGATCTTTTGTTAAGCTTCATATACTACCTCCGACAAATTCAGAACCTGTCTTCATAAGGGACACGAGCAGATTTTTGAACAGATCTGTGTCATGACAAAGTATGAAGTCCGCAGGAATACTTGATGTATTTCAAGGAATTCATACGCAGTCATGACGCAAAGCTGACAAAAAGCTGCCGTGGCTCTTGTGAAGGCTGGTTCCAACTCTTTGTCCAATAGTTATGAAGCTGTCCGATGAAATATTACTTAATTCAAGGCTCTTTCCAAAATCCGCCTGTGTGGAAGTTCTTATTGCCGAGAGGCTTTGCGGTAAGTCTGAACATAACGCAGCCGTCAGGACAGACGATAGTCTTTGCATATTTGTCATCACCGCCGATATTTCTGAGATCTCCACCGCTGCGCACAGCGTCCATAAGAGGGAACAGCTGCGACATCATCTTGCTGCAGATACCATACCCCTGCTGATTTACGGGGCAGCCGTAGGCACAGGTATACTTATCACCGATCTCCTCGCCGTTCCTGCAGTAGTTCTCGGTATGGTCGCCACGAAGATAGCCTGTAACCTCTACGGTGAACTCATATTCTTCGTCATACCATTTTTTCATACTGTCACCTCCGCAAGTTTAGTCATTTCTTAAATACAAGTATACCATTTTATGCCGTTTTCGTCAACAATATAATTGACTTTTTGACGGAGTAATGCTATAATTAAATCAGTATATTGAAAAATTCCCGACAGGAGGTCTTATAATGCCCTTTTTACCTGTAAATCCTTTCGATGACGCAGAGGAGATCGCCAAGAAGTCAATGGTGCTGTTCTTCCTCATAGACTGCTCGGGCAGTATGGGCGGCAGTAAGATAGGTACAGTAAACTCCGTTATGGAGGAGCTTATCCCCGAAATACGCGGCATCGGCGGTGCCGACGCTGATATAAAGCTCGCTGTTCTTAAATTCTCGGGCGGCAGCGAATGGATGTATAACGAGCCCGTTTCCGTCAACGACTTTGAGTGGAAGCCGCTGGACGCCGAAAACGTGACAGACCTCGGCAGTGCGTTCTCCGCACTTGCAGGCAAGCTTTCAAGAAACGAGTTCATGAAGTCGCCCTCCCTGTCATTTGCACCTGTAATGATACTTATGTCGGACGGCTATCCTACCGACAATTTCGAAAAAGGCCTTGCAGAGCTTGCAGTAAATAAATGGTACGCAAACGGAATCAAGGCAGCAGTAGCCATCGGCGAGGACGCAGACCTTGAGATACTCGAGCGCTTCACAGGCAGCCCCGACACCGTTGTTACAGCATACAACGGCGAGGCTCTCGCAAAGCTCATAAAATTCGTGGCAGTTACATCGTCGCAGATAGGCAGCCGCAGCGTCCGTCTTGCGGAAAACGAAGAGGATCCTCGCACGAAGCAGCAGTCCGCAGCCGAGCAGATCCGCGAATTTGCCGAAAGCGATGAGATATCCGCAGATATCGAGGCTGGCTGGTAATGTTTTTTAAAGGCTATGCCGTTTCTGTAAGAGGCGCTTCGCACGAGGTCGCAGGCGAGCCCTGTCAGGACTCGGCAAGAACGCACGTCACACGCGATATAGCGATCGCCGCGCTTTCTGACGGCCACGGAAGCGAAAAGCACTTCCGCAGCCACATCGGCAGCGATACCGCTACCCGTATAGCAATAAACTCTATACTTGAGTTTACCGCACGCAACGGCGGACTGGACAAGATTTTCAAAGATGATCCTCACAACGCTGCAAGGCGTATCGCAGCCAACATCATCTGCAGCTGGAACGAAGAGATAGACTCGCACCTGAAAAGTGAGCCATTTACCGAAGCGGAGCAGGAGATCATCTCAAAGCACCGCAATATCCCGTTTGAATCCATTTACGGCGCAACGCTTATTCTTGCCGCTACCTCAGGGAAAGGGCTTTTCGGGCTTCAGATAGGCGATGGCAGCTTTCTCGCAACACGTCGGGGCAAGATATACTCCCTTATGCCAGAGGACGAAAGACTGGTGGGAAATCTCACCACCTCGCTGTGCGATAACGATGCGATCAACAGCTTCCGCTGGTTTTACCAGCCGGGCAGCTTCTCCAGCATCGTTCTTTCAAGTGACGGACTGATAAATTCTTTTAAAAGCCGTGCGGATTTCCTGAGCTTCAGCGAAAGGATACCCACAGCTATCGGCGCAAAAAAGACAAAGGAGCTTGAAGATCATCTCAAAGAGCGCTCCTGCGGAGGCAGCAGAGATGACATTTCGATCGCTGCTCTTAAAAATAACTTCTTTTATAACTATTGACTTTTTCGACAGAATATTATATAATTATATCAATACCAGTTTGATAAAACCTTGACAAATAACAGAAAACAAGGGAGGACCTGTAATGGCAGAGCGCAATAAACTGCTTATCGTTGACGATTTCGAGTTTAACCGCCTTATGCTCAGCGATACTTTCAGCGACAGGAATGTGATAGAGGCTGAAAACGGCGAAGTAGCTATCCAGATGTATGAAAAGCACAAGGACGAGCTGTGTGCTATCCTGCTCGATATCATGATGCCTGTAATGGACGGCTTTGGTGTGCTTGAGTATTTTGTTGAAAATAAGTACATAGATGATATTCCTGTATTCATCATAAGCGCTGACACCTCGGATAAGTCGCTGTCGCGTGCATACGACCTCGGCGCTGCCGATGTTATCGCAAAGCCCTTCAACATCAGATTCGTACGCAGACGTATCAACAATATTATCGAGCTGTACGATCAGCGCAGAGAGCTTCGTCAGATGGTGGACGCACAGAACAAAAAACTCGAAAACGCATAATCAAAGTGAAAAAATAAGCAAAATTAACCAAAAACCACGGCTATATCAGTCGTGGTTTTGTTTTTTTGCGAGATTTTGCAAGTTTTTTCAAAAACGCTTGCAAAAAATGATATCTCTGTGCTATAATTAAAACAGCTTAAATCAATTGCCTTCGGCAATTGCGCTGTTTTAATTGAATGGCGGGGAGGTTGG
>JAZNWG010000275.1:0-5506 GCA_045593225.1 Oscillospiraceae bacterium | reverse complement strand
TATCGAGGGCAAGAAGCTGCTGTTCGTTGACGACAGTATCGTGCGTGGCACTCAGATGAGGGAAACGGTCGAGTTTCTGTACGAGAACGGCGCAAAGGAAGTGCATATGCGCTCCGCTTGTCCGCCTATCATGTACGGCTGCAAATACCTCAACTTCTCGCGCAGCAATTCCGAGCTTGAGCTTATCGCGCGTCAGATCATCAACGAGCGCGAGGGCGCAGAGGGTGTGAAATACATAGCTGAATACAGCGACACAAAGACCGAGCGCGGACGTTATCTCCGTGATGAGATATGCCGCAGACTGAAGCTCACCTCGCTTGAATTCCAGACCCTGGAGGGTACGGTAAAGGCGGTGGGTCTGCCCGAGAGTAAGCTGTGCAGCTACTGCTGGACAGGAAAGGTTCCCCCTGAAAGTCCCGAGTTTTTACAGATGAGCATGCTGTAACAGGGCAGGGCGGTTTAGAAGAATACCACATTAAATTTTGACAACACGTTTGATATCAAGTATGACATAAAGGAGATAAATATTATGGAAAACAGCTACAGCGAAAGCTACAAGGCAGCAGGCGTTGACGTTACCGCAGGCTATGAGGGTGTTCGTCTGATGAAAGGCGATGTAGAGCGAACAAGGATCCCGGGTTGCATTTCGGGAATCGGCGGCTTCGGCGGTCTGTTCCAGCCCGATCTCACAGGAATGACCGAACCTGTACTGGTAAGCGGTACAGACGGCGTAGGCACAAAGCTGAAGATCGCTATGCTTATGGACAAGCACGATACTATCGGTATCGACGCAGTTGCAATGTGCGTTAACGACATCATCTGCTGCGGCGCAAAGCCCCTGTTCTTCCTTGACTACATTGCTATCGGAAAGAATGTTCCCGAGAAGGTCGCAGAGATCGTAAAGGGCGTTGCTGACGGCTGCGTTATGAGCGGCTGCGCACTGGTAGGCGGCGAGACCGCGGAGCACCCCGGTATGATGCCCGAGGACGACTACGATATCGCAGGTTATTCCACAGGTATCGTTGATAAGTCCAAGATCCTCGATCCCTCCTCTATCAAGGCAGGCGACGCTATTATCGGTATCGCTTCCAGCGGTGTTCACTCCAACGGCTTCTCTCTCGTGAGAAAGGTGTTTGATGTGAACGAGGAGAACATCAAGATGTTCTACCCCGAGCTTGGCAAGACTCTCGGCGAGGCATTGCTTACTCCCACAAGAATCTATGTAAAGCCCGTGCTTGATGTTATCAGCAAGGTAACTGTAAAGGGTATCTCCCACATCACAGGCGGCGGCTTCTATGAGAATATCCCCCGTGTACTGCCCGAGGGCGTTTCTGCAAAGATCAACAAGAACAGCTACGAGGTTCCCGCAATCTTCAAGCTGATGCAGGAGAAGGGCAATATCTCCGAGCACGATATGTACAACACCTTCAATATGGGTATCGGCATGATGCTTGTTGTTGACAAGGCTGATGCTGAGAAGACGGTAGAGCTTCTCAAGGCTAATGGCGAGGAAGCATTCATCGTCGGTGAGACAGTTGAGGGCAACGACGGCGTTATCTTCGCATAATTGAATGATCGTTCGGGAGCAGCTCGTCTGCCCCCGAATACGTCGTTATTGATGAGGTTGATTATGGAAGTCTGTTTTTTCTTTAAGGATATTTTTGGTGGCTCAAAGCCAAAGTATGTTCCGCAGGAGCTTAATATTGACCTCTCAAGTAGTACGATAAACATCAACGGTAATGAAATAGAGCTTTACTGTCACAGGAACGCTTTGGAAAAGATTTTTGGAAAGCCGAGCAGATTCCGAAAAAGCTTGCGTGGCGAGGTGAAATATACATATACATGGCATGCGTTTGGAATATATGCCATCTCTCTGGACGGCGACAATATTGTTTCGCTGACATTTCAGGTCGCTCCTTGTGAAAAGCTTATTACTGCAAAATGGAGACCAAAGTCTGTTTTCAGCGGTGTCATTACTATCGGCGGTGAGCCGTGGATCGAATTTTTGCGAAACTGCAAGACGGCGGCAAAACCGACTGTCAGACTTCCTGCTGTGGTGACAAGATACAGTAATTTTTCCGTTTCCGCTACGCTTCACGAAAGCTGTGTAGGCCGCGAAGATGAGGAGAGTAGCTATGAATCCATTACATTCGGGTATACTGCGCTGCGGATCGTAGATCGTGACCGTCAGCAAAAATAATTCGCATTTCATCTATGGAGGAAAGTTATGGGATTCTGTGATTTTTTTAGAAACCTTTTTGGCGGTCAGAAAGAGAAATACACCGCTGACGAGCTTGACATCAACATTACCGACAATGCGATCCGCATAAACGGAAATACTGTTGACTGCCCCTGTCATCTTGACGCGCTGAAGAAATTTTTCGGAAAGCCGAGAAAGTTCGTGGGCAAGAAACATGGAAATATAAATTTCGTCTGGGACGAGCTCGGAGTTTACTGCTATACAAAGGGCAATAATGTTGTATATTGCTTTGCGATAAAGGTAAATCCCAGTGAGATCGTGACGGACTTTGATCCGAAGTCTATGTTCCGCGGCAGGCTCTGTATAAACGGCGCGCCGTGGGAAGAGGTAATGTACGGCGGACAGGATATGGAGGTCGCGCGTCAGCGTGATGTCGGCGGACTTTCGCTGTTCAGTGAATATGTCGATTTCGAAAACGGCGACAAAAACGGCTGGAACGGCGCTTATTCGGGCGTTGAGATACAGCTTGGTTAAGGAGCGGCTATGAAGAATATTTGCGTACTGGTTTCGGGTGGCGGAACCAATTTACAGGCTCTTATCGACGCTGAAAAGCGCGGCGAGATAAAGGGCGGCAAGATAACCTGCGTTATCGCGTCAAAGGCTGACGCTTATGCTCTTGAAAGGGCAAAAAATAACGGTATAAAGACCCGTGTGCTGGTGAGAAAGGACTACGACAGCGTTGCCGCTTACAGTGCGGCGATGCGTGACGCGCTGCTTGCGGAAAAGGCTGATCTTATCGTATACGCAGGCTTTATGACGATACTTGACGAGCAGGTGTGCGATACATTTGCAAACAAGATGATAAACGTACACCCTGCGCTTATCCCGAGCTTCTGCGGTAAGGGCTTCTACGGACTTCACGTTCATGAGGCGGCGCTGGCAAAGGGCGTAAAGGTGTCGGGCGCAACGGTGCATTTCGTCACAGCAGAGTGTGACGCAGGCCCGATAATCCTGCAAAAGGCAGTTGAAGTGCAAAATGGCGACACTCCCGAGACACTTCAGAAGCGTATAATGGAACAGGCAGAATGGAAGATACTCCCCGAGGCTGTATCGCTGTTCTGTGAGGATAGAATAATCATTAAAAACGGAGGAACCGAGATATTATGAAACTGGTAGAGCTTTACGACAGCCGCAAATTCAACGGAACAGAGGGCGATGTATTTTCTTCTCTGTTCAACAAGAAGATCCACCTTGAGGCTAAGCGCCTTGAAGAGGGTTACACCAGAAGATCGGCTGAGTTTTTCGCAAATCTCCCCGAGGAGATGATCAGAAAGATACTGAAATATACCGCTGAGTATGTTCTTGCTCTTATCGACGATTATGGTGAGGATTTCTATCCTGCTGAGGAGTTCGATTTTGACGAGAACACACCTTATGGCAGAGTTATGGATTATATCGAGCCTATCGTGCTCTCTATCATGGACGACAAGGTGTTCGCTGTTGAGGAGCTGAAGCCCGCTTTCCGTCTTACACTCTCTTTCACCCCCATCGCTGATGAGGAGATCGAGTGGACAGTTACCGAGGACGAGATCCTTTATGTAGGCGAGGCTGCAAACACCTCTCCCTGGGATAAGGGAACATTTAAGAAGGGCTGGAACTTCGCAGAATAACAGACGGACAATAAACCGCCATCTGCTGCGGCGCTCCTCGCTTGACGTACACAAAGTACGCCTGCGCTCAGGCTTCTTGCATCTGACGGCTTCTTGCCCGTCTGAGAGCGCCGATAAGCCCGCGCTTTCTGCGTCAGATGCACCTCGGCGTACACATTGTAGGGACACGGCTTGCCGTGTCTGCTATGGCATATAAAATACTACCTGCTATCTCGGCAGGCTATAAGAAAGGAAATCACTATGGACTACATTGCACTTGACAAAGAGCTTAATTCTCTGGCTTACCACGGCAGAGGCATCGTTATCGGCAAGTCAGCCGATGGCAAGAAGGCTGTAACTGCTTATTTCATCATGGGCAGAAGCGAGAACAGCCGCAACCGCGTTTTCATCGAGGACGGCGAGGGTATCAGAACTCAGGCGTTTGACCCCTCCAAAATGGTTGATCCCCACCTCATCATCTACGCTCCCGTAAGAGTTCTCGGCAACAAGACTATCGTTACAAACGGCGATCAGACCGACACCATCTACGAGGGCATGGACAAGCAGCAGACCTTTGAGCAGAGCCTGCGCTGCCGTGAGTTTGAGGACGACAAGCCCAACTGGACTCCCAGAATCTCGGGCATTATCCACCTCGAAAACGGCGGAATGAACTACGCAATGTCTATTCTGAAGTCCGCTGACGGTGACGGCTCCTCCTGCCGCAGATTTACATATGCTTACAGCACTCCCATGAACGGCAAGGGCAGCTTTATCCACACCTACGCACGTGCAGAGGAGAACGGCAGACTTCCCAGCTTTGAGGGCGAGCCCAAGAACGTTATCATCCCCGACATGGACATCGACAGCTTTACAGATATGCTGTGGACAAACCTCAACGAGGACAACAAGGTTTCTCTGTTCGTAAGATACATTGATCTTGAAACAGGAAAGTATGAATCCAGAATCGTAAACAAAAACAAGTAATTTCGTAGGATACAATAATACCGAAAGGACGTAATAAACATGAACGAACTCGAACTCAAATATGGCTGCAACCCCAATCAGAAGCCTTCCCGTATCTTTATGGAGAACGGCAAGGACCTTCCTATCGAGGTGCTCAACGGCCGCCCCGGCTACATCAACTTTATGGACGCATTCAACGGCTGGCAGCTCGTAAAGGAGCTGAAGGCTGCGACAGGCTATCCCGCAGCTACTTCCTTCAAGCACGTTTCTCCCGCAGGCGCAGCTATCGGTCTGCCCCTGACAGAGACACTTGCTAAGATCTACTGGGTAGACGATCTCGGCGAGCTTTCTCCCCTCGCTTGCGCTTATGCAAGAGCAAGAGGCGCGGACAGAATGTCCAGCTATGGCGACTTTATCGCACTGTCTGACGTTTGCGATGTTCCCACAGCTAAGATAATCCAGCGCGAGGTCTCCGACGGCGTTATCGCTCCCGGCTACACAGACGAGGCTCTTGAGATACTCAAGTCTAAGAGAAAGGGTACATACAACATCATCAAGATCGACGAGAATTATATGCCTGAGCCTCTCGAGCGCAAGCAGGTTTACGGTATCACATTTGAGCAGGGCAGAAACGAGCTTGTTATCAATGACGAGCTGTTCGCTAATATGCCCACTGCAAACAAGGTGCTTCCCG
>JAZNWG010000274.1:0-2108 GCA_045593225.1 Oscillospiraceae bacterium | reverse complement strand
TATCACATTTGACAGCTCTGCGCGTCAGATCACTCCTCTGACAGAGCTTATGCTGTTTAAAGAGCCGCAGCTTGCCGCAGGCGGCGCAACTGCGCTGGGCGCTGCGCTTCAGGTGCTGGCTCAGTGTATCAGAGCCGAGGTGCGCACCGCAACCCCCACACAGAAGGGCGACTGGAAGCCGCTGGTGTTTATCCTCTCCGACGGCGCTCCTACAGACAACCTCGACGACGGACTTGACGCGCTTAAAGGAGTTACCGCAGGCAACATCATTGCGTGTGCTGCAGGTGCTAACGCGAACACCGCAACACTCAAGAAGATAACCAACAACGTGCTGATGATGAACAACCTCACAGCAGGCGATATGGCACAGTTCTTTGCGTGGGTTTCAAGCTCCGTAAAGGCTTCCTCCAAGAGCATAGACGCAAAGCCGGGTGACGCTGTACAGCTGCCGCCGCCTCCTCAGGGCTTTGTTATCGTACCGTAAGGCATATATATGAACGAAGAATTTTATTCAGAAAGGCTGTCCTCTGTCCTCATCAATGAGGACGAGCAGCTTACCGACCGCGACGTGATGGAGCATACCGCCACGATATGGAAGTACCGCCCCATAAAAGACGACGGACTTGAAAAGCATGACGAGAGCCATGTAAAGCACACCCTCACTGAAAACGGCGAGATCATAGGTGCGCGTGTGCGTGGCAAAAAGCACAAGCACGACGGCACTAACTGCGATGACTGGTTTGAAACAGCTGTCACTGACGGCTGCTTTATCGCGGTGGTATCCGACGGTGCAGGCTCGAAGCAGCTTTCAAGGACAGGCGCAAAGATGTGCTGTGACGGTGCGGCGTCTTACCTGAAGCGCGAGCTGTCCGCACTGCTTAAAGCTGAGCCGAGCCTCAAAAATGACCTCGCAGGAGATATGTCCGGCGCTGAGTTCATGGCCGCGTGCGGCAGGATAGCGCCCCTCGTGCAGAATGCGGCGAGGTATTCATTCGACAACATAATCAACCACCTGCGCGGTATTTACGCGGACGAGCGTTATATCGCAGCACTGGGACGCGCTCCCGAGCTGTCCGACCTGTCCTCGACCTACCTCGCGGCTGTGGTGATCCCGCTTGAAACGGCTAACGGCAAGGAGAGCTTCATCGCTACCGCACAGATAGGCGATGGCTGTATCTGCGCGATAAACACTGAGGCTGACAGCAACAAATGCCTGAAGCTTCTCGGCGAAGCTGACAGCGGTAAATACTCCGGTGAAACGCAATTCCTCACAGAAAATGCGCTCAGCCCTGCAAACCTCGCGTCCAAAACAAGGATAAGCCGCGGCAAATCCGATGTCATCATGCTGATGACAGACGGCGTTGCGGACGACTACTTCCCTGCAGAGCCGATGATAAAGCGGCTGTACCTTGACCTGTGTCTTAACGGAGTGCTGCCCATGCGCGGTATCATTCCGAAGCCGCAGCAGCCTGCGCCTATCGCGTTTCCTGCTGTAAGCGAGAGCGCAGAGAGCGTTTCGCTGCAGTACGCAAAGCAGCTTTTCGCGGAGTGCGACGACCCCGTAAACGAGCTGTGGCAGCGCAGAAACACGCTCAAAAGGCACTCGCTCATGGCAAACGGTATCACTCTTGGCGATACCGCAGAGCAACGCCTGCTCACATGGCTTGACAGCTACAACGAGCGCGGAAGCTTCGACGACAGGACGCTTGTACTGATACTGACAAATACAAAGGACTAACATACATGAACAGCGGTGATATATGCCTCGCTACATTAGAGAGCGGCGAAACAATTGAATATGTATTCGAAGCAAATGCGCCGCGCGGCGGAATGAAGCACACATTCTTCACCCCCGACAGAAAGTACGCGGTGCAGTTCTTCAACAATCCGCGTGATGCGGCAAACCCGCAGATGCAGGACCGTATCCGCACCATCGTCAGCCGTTACAACCCCACCGTTTCCGAAAAGAACGGAGGTGCGCTCGGAAACACTGACAAGACCGCGGATTATTTCAGGGCAAAATTCTGCTGGCCTGTGGCTATAATCAAAAGCCCCGAGTTCGGCATAGTCTGCCCCACCTACCCCGATAATTTCTTCTTCGGAGAGGG
>JAZNWG010000273.1:0-6996 GCA_045593225.1 Oscillospiraceae bacterium | reverse complement strand
GGTGTTATAGACGATAATCAATAAGAAAAGGGGGTGTAAGAAATGGAAAATATAATGATTTATATCGGGCCATTCATCGGAGGATTGGTTTTGTATGTTATTATCAACGCACTCGTTCGTGCGCCTGGTGCGAGCCTTAGTTCAAAATTCGCAAAGATGGGAACTTTGAAAGGGAAAACATACAATGAGATCACCAGTGCAGTAGGCGCGCCAAATTCAGTATCTCACAATGCCAATGGGAAAGTGTGCCAGTGGATACAGACAGGATATCATATTGTGTTGCTTTTCGATGACAATGATATCTGTCTTGGAGTTTCACATGAATCCGCAACATAATAATAAGCCGCCCCTAACGGGCGGCTTTTCCCTTGCTATTTCCCCGAAAAAGTGGTACAATAGACCTATCATATCGAAAGGGGGGGCGGCTGAATGGAGCTACCACAGAGCATATCCGAAATACTCGTAAAGCTTGAAGCGGCGGGCTTTGAGGCATACATCGTCGGCGGCTGTGTGCGCGACAGCCTTATGGGCAAGCAGCCGCACGACTTTGATATAACCACCTCCGCGCTGCCCGAGGAAACTATGGCGGTGTTCGAGGGCTATAAGGTGATCCCGACAGGTCTCAAGCACGGCACGGTGACCGTCCTTGTGGAGGGCGAGCCTGTCGAGATAACCACCTACCGAGTGGACGGCGACTATGCAGACGGCAGGCACCCTGACGAGGTGCGCTTCACGCGGAGCCTTGCGGAGGACGTTTCGCGTCGCGACTTTACAATGAATGGCGTTGCTTACAGCCCGACGCGCGGGCTTTTTGACGAGTTCGGCGGTGCAGAGGATATCCGCAGGGGTATTATTCGCTGCATAGGCGATCCCGACAAGCGTTTCTCTGAGGACGCACTGAGAATACTCCGCGCGCTGCGTTTTTCGGCAGTGCTTGGATTTGAGATAGAGCAGCAGACTGCGGACAGTATCAGGCGGAACTGTGGCTTGCTGGAAAAAGTTTCAGGCGAGCGCATACTGGCAGAGCTTTCGAAGCTGCTTTGCGGAAGCAATTGCGGCGGGGTTCTGCGCGGATATCCAGAGGTTATGGCGCAGATAATACCTGAGCTTTCGCCCTGTATAGGCTATGACCAGCACAGCAGATTTCATTCGCTGACGCTGTACGAGCATCTCGCAGAGGCTGTGGAGAATGCTCCGCGCGAAGATGGGATACGGCTCGCAATGCTGCTGCACGACATAGGAAAACCGCTGACGCAAAGTGCGGACGACAGCGGTGAATGGCATTTTTATGCTCATGCGGAGAAGAGCGCAGAGCTTGCGGATATCGCGCTTGGCCGTTTTCATGCAAGCAATGCTTTGCGCGAGCGCGTTCGGGAGATAATACGTTATCATGGCATGATTCCCGAGAATACAGATAAATTCATCAGGCGCAGGCTTTCTAAGCATGGGCTCGCACTGTTCAGGGACATAATGCTTGCACACATCGCAGACGACAGCGCAAAGGCGGAGTTCGCAAAGGAGCGCATACCGCTTTGGCGCGAGATCATACGCCGTGCAGAGGAGATCGATGAGCAGCAGCCCTGCCTCTCGGTAAGGCAGCTTGCGATAAGCGGTAAGGAGCTTGCTGCGCTGATACCTCCCTCGCCAAAGACAGGCGAAACGCTGAAATATCTGCTTTCGGGAGTGCTGGACGGTCGCTTTCAGAACGAGCGCGAGGAGCTTCTCGTGCAGGCACGCAGATTTCTGGAAAATAAAGCCGAATAAATAACTAAACCCTTGCATGAGCGGGAAATTTGTGGTATACTATAAATCAGATAAAATTTTATGTGCAGGAGAATAAAATGGGACTTGATATAGGAATAGACCTTGGCACAGCCAATATAATCATAACGATAAACGGCAAGGGCGTTGTGCTGAGCGAGCCGTCCGTTGTAGCTTATGACCGCAAAAAGCGCGAGGTAGTTGCTGTCGGCGACGAGGCTTACAGAATGCTCGGCAGAACTCCCGAGTATATCGTTGCTGTACGTCCGCTGAAGGACGGTGTTATCTCGGACAACGACATGACACAGGCTATGATAAAGGCGTTTATCCGCAAGGTGAACGGCGGCTTTATGGTAAAGCCGAGAGTGGTGCTTTGCGTACCCTCGTCCGTTACCGATGTTGAGCGCAGGGCGGTAGTTGAGGCGGCGCTTTCCGCAGGCGCGAGAAAGGTCTACCTCATTGATGAGTCCATTGCGGCGCTTATCGGCGCAGGTGTTGACATCTCAAAGCCTAATGGCACTATGGTAGTTGATATCGGCGGTGGTACAGCCGATGTTGCTATCGTGTCCTTCAACGGTATCGTTGTAAGCCGCTCGGTGAAGATGGCGGGCAACAAGTTTGACGCTGCGATAATCCGTCACATCACGCAGAAATACAAGATACTCATCGGCGAAAAGACCGCCGAAAAGGCTAAGATGGAGATCGCTAACGTATTTGATCCTGATGGCAGTAAGAAGATGGTGATACGCGGCAGACATCTGCTTAAGGGACTTCCCGAGAGCGTAGAGATAAGCGATATCGACATTGACGAGGCGCTCCATGAGAATGCCATGGAGATAGTGGAGCAGGTGAAGCTGACATTGGAATCTGCGCCCCCTGAGCTTGTCGGCGATATCCTCAGCAACGGAATCACGCTCACTGGCGGCGGAGCACTGCTTGGCGGACTTGCAAAGCTTATATCCTATCATGTGGGAGCACCCTGCTTTGTTGCTGACAATGCCATTGAGTGTGTTGCGCGCGGAGTGGAGCTTGCGTTCAAGATGTCAGGTGATCTGCTTGATGGCTTTGAGCAGGTGCAGCTCTACGGCTATAGATAAAAACAGACCGCGCCGAAAGACGTTTTGGCGCGGTTTATTCGCATTTCAGTATGGCTGTAAAATTTTACAATAATACTTGATTTTTGTTAAGTTATATGTTATAATTTGTTTAATAGTAATATCGTATATAATCGGAGATTTGCGTGTAATGGTTTACATGAATCAGAGAGGAGGTGCGCCTTGCTTAACGGAAAGATCGTTATTGGTTTTTGTTGTACAACAATGCAGAAAGAGCCTGTAAAACCGCTGCTTCTTGAGCTTATTAATAAACTGGAAAAACGCGTTGATATGCGTATGCTGGTATTTCATTGCTTTGAGGATCTGTGGTTTACCGAGATACCTGACACTAAGGGCGCGGTTTCTGTGTTTGAAACTATAAACTATGATATCGTTGATGTTATTGTGATGCTTCAGCAGAACGAAAATCAGACGGGGCTTTTTGATGGCTTATGCGAAACATCGATCGCGCATAATGTTCCGGTTATAAGCATCGATCTATATCGTGAGAAGGCCTACAATATAAAGTTCGGATATGGAGAGGCTTTCAGTGATATCGTAGAGCATCTGATCACAGAGCATGGTTGCAAAAATCTTATACATATGGGTGGCCAGCGCAACAATACCTTCTCGCGTACGAGAATCGACAGTTTTGCCGAGGTGCTTCAGCGTCACGGATTGCCCTTTAACGAGGAAGATGTCCTTTACGGCGAGTTCTGGGATTTCCCGACATCTAATGCTATGGACGCATTTTTTGAGAGTGGCAAACCCATTCCCGATGCTTTTGTATGTGCAAACGACTCTATGGCTATAACTGTTTGCAGGAAGCTTGTAGAGAAGGGCTATCACGTGCCTGATGATGTCTTAGTAACAGGTTTTGACGGTATTGAGATGGAGAAATACCACAATCCGCGCCTTACCACTGCTGCGCGTGATGATGAGGCGGTAGCCGAAGCAGTGCTGAAAATATGCGAAGACATTATATACAATGGTTGCAAGCAGCCTTATGACACGGAGATATTATATAAGACAAGGTTTTCTCAGAGCTGTGGTTGCCACAGGCTTACCGCAGCAGAAAGCAATTGTGTTTTATCTGAATATGTTACTGCTCGTGATGCAGCGATAAATTATCAAGAGAGCATGAATCGCATGGGCACCAAGATCGCCATGGATCCGTCTCTCAGCAATGCGAAGGAGCAGTTTGAGAAATATGCATTCTGGGGTACTACGCTGTGTATTTCCGAGGAGTATAACCGCTGCGATACTGAGGAGTTCGATCCCGATGACGAGGACATCTTCAACAAAGTTAGCGAAGGTTGCCCCGAAAAGATGTTGCTTCTCAGTGCTGTTCTGAACGAGGAGCATATGCGCCACGAGGGTGAGATATTCCCGACGTCGCAGATACTGCCTAATCTTTACGAGCGTTTTCCTGACACCAATACGCTTATCATTACTGCATTACATTCTCAGGAATATGTTATTGGCTACATGGTCAATGCCATGTTGAACATGGAAGCGTATCTTGAGTCGCTGTATAACTTCAATATGATGGCAAACCGCTGTCTTGAGAACGTGCGTATTCATGAGCATATGAAATTCCTCAACCGCAAGCTGGAGTTCATGTTCACGCATGACCATCTCACAAAGATATACAACCGCTACGGCTTCTACAAGGACTTCCGCAAGGATTTTGCGGATCTTCAGAATGCTGAGCATAAGGACGTATTTATCGTTTCTATCGACCTTAACGATATGAAGTCAATAAATGATACCTATGGCCATCACTCGGGCGATGAGGCTCTTTGCATCACAGCAAACGCTCTGACAGGGGCCGCTGTAAAGAGCGGTGTAGATGTTATCTGCTCTCGCTTCGGCGGTGACGAGTTTGTTGTTGCAAAGCTTTGCAGCGGAAACGCTGAGGAGCAGGCTGCGGCTTACCGCAAGGGCTTCGATGAGGCGCTTGCTGAACTTAACGCGGGTTCCGGACGACCGTTTACCGTATCGGCAAGTATCGGTATTTACTGTTCTTCACTTGATAAGGTGGAAACCATCGACGAGCTTATCGACCTTGCAGACCGTATGATGTACAATGACAAGGCCCGACACAAGCGCAGACCTAAGAATATGTAATTAAAAAGCTCCCCTATCGGGGAGCTTTTTTGTGCTTATTAGCCCTTTCTGAGCTTTGCTTTTTTGATGACCTTCTGGCGCGAGAACTCCTCGCGCTCTTTTTCTTCCAGTGCGTTTGTAATAAACCGCACGGTATTGTCGAACTTAGGTATCATGATATTCTTCAGCGCATTTGCACGCTTCTGCGTCTTTTTGATAGCCACTGCAAGGCGGTATATGCTGTTTTCTATCTCGGCAAGGCGCACTGTGAGCTCCTTAGCCTTGTTGAAGCTGATATAGGCTGCGTCAAAGCTGGAATTTGTTCGGTGCATACTGTAATTCACACTGAAATCGTCAGCTTCATGTGACAGCTTAGGAAGCTCCACGCCCATAACGCTTCTCACGCTGAGCGATATGGAGTTATCTGCTGGGAACGTATCCGCGATATCGCTTACGACGCCCATTGAGATGTTTGCGCGCTGAAGAGCCTTGTATGCGTCGGTGTAGGTGTCGTCGATATTGCCGCGGATAGCCTTTGCTTCTTCGGTAAGCTCCACCATTTCACGGATAAGGATATTGCGCTTTCTGTCCATCAGCTCATATCCCATCTTAGCCTGACGCAGGGAGCGCTTCGCTTTTATCAGATTACCCTTGGTCGGGAAGATTTGTTCTGCCATTTCAATGCGCTCCTTTCGTTGATTTTAAACGTTGTCCGCGTTCTTCCTGAAGCGGTCAGCCTTTGTAGGCTTGTATTTTTCTGCAAGCAGCTTTTCATCGATACGGTCAAGCTCGGACTTTGGCAGTGTGCAGAGAAGATCCCAGCCGAGGTCCAGCGTTTCGTCCATGCTGCGGTTCTCCTCGAAGCCCTGTTTTAAGAAGTTATCCTCGAACAGCCTGCCGAACTGCATATATGCGCGGTCAGTCTCGGAAAGCTCCTCCTCGCCGATTACCGAAGCAAGCGAGCGTGCGTCCTGAACCTTTGCGTAAGCCGCGAACAGCTGGTTTGACACAGCGGAGTGATCGGCTCTTGTGTAGCCCTCGCCTATGCCGTCCTTCATCAGACGCGACAGTGACAGCAGAACCGAAAGGCCGGGGTAGATTCCGCGCTGGTCAAGGTCGCGGTCGAATACTATCTGACCCTCTGTGATGTATGCGGTAAGGTCGGGGATAGGGTGAGTTATATCGTCATTGGGCATGGTGAGTATCGGGATCTGTGTTACAGAGCCTGTGCTGCCCTCAACAACACCTGCACGCTCGTACAGCGCAGCGAGGTTTGAGTACAGATAGCCGGGGTAGCCTTTTCTGCCGGGAATCTCGCCCTTGGAGGAGGAGAACTCACGCAGCGCCTCGGCATAGGAGGTCATATCCGTCATGATGACGAGGATATGCATATTCTTCTCATAGGCGAGGTACTCTGCGGCGGTAAGTGCGCACATAGGCGTAAGGATACGCTCAATGATCGGGTCGTTCGAGAGATTCAGGAACATCGCAACGCGCTCTATCGCGCCGTTTTCTTCAAACGAGCGGCGGAAGTATTCCGCAACGTCGTTCTGAACGCCCATTGCCGCGAACACAACAGCGAAGTCTGCACCGTTTTCCTCTGCGAGCTTAGCCTGCTTTACTATCTGCACAGCGAGCTTGTTGTGGGAAAGACCCGAGCCCGAGAATATCGGCAGCTTCTGACCGCGGATAAGCGTCATCAGCGCGTCGATAGAGGATATGCCTGTGTGGATATAGTTCCTGGGGTACTGTCTTGCAACGGGGTTCAGCGCACGGCCGTTTACGTCACCCATTTTCTCGGGGAACACAGGACCAAGTCCGTCGATAGGCTTGCCTGCGCCGCTGAACACTCTGCCCAGCATTTCGGTCGCGAGCGGTATCTCAAGCGGCCTTCCCGAGAAAACAGTTCTTGTATTATTCAGCGAGATACCTGTGGTGCCCTCGAATACCTGAAGTATTACCTTGTCGCCCTGCATCTCGACAACTCTGCCGATACGCTCTGTGCCGTCGTCAAGGCGGATAGTGGCGATCT
>JAZNWG010000272.1:0-5005 GCA_045593225.1 Oscillospiraceae bacterium | reverse complement strand
CTATATAATCATCAAGAGCCTGCACATCGTGCGAAAAGGCGGCAAAATCGTTCAGGATACCTGTTATTCTGCCCATTTCCGCATTGTCGAATTCCTCGTTGAAGCTTGTTATTTCAAGGGCGGAATTCTGACTTATTCTGTTTTTTATAAAATCAAACACGCGGCGATTGAAGTCTGTCGCAAAGCCGCCTGTAAGCTTTTTTTCGATATACTGCAGCTTGTCCGGATTATGGAACAAAAAGCACAGCACACCGCGCTCTGCCTTCTCCTCTCGGGGAAGCTTCGCGGACTGCGGATTTATCTTATCGGTATTTCGCGGAGAGATAAGATTTCTCACCTCGTCACGCTGACTGCGCTTCTTCTGACGGTTTATCTCGCTGTCAACGGCGAATTTCACCGTCTCCGCAGGGATACCCGCTGTCTGCGCAGTACGCGAGATGTAAACGCCCCTGTCAAGAGGATTGCTTATCTGCGCGAGGAAAACCACCGCTTTTTTAAGATAAGCCGAACGATCCTCGTCCTTGTTCACAAGATCAAGTCCGTTCTGCAGCTTAGAAAGCTCATAGTCGATAGCACCGCCCGAGCTTTCAATCAGATGCCCGAATGCCTCCGCTCCGAACTTCTGTATGAATTCGTCGGGGTCTTTAGCGCCCTGCATCTTCAGCACGCGAGCCTTGACACCTGCCTCAGTGAGCAGGTTTATTCCGCGTGACGCCGCCTTCTGCCCGGGGCCGTCCGAATCGTAGGAAAGAATGACCTCGCTCTTTCCCATGCGTCCGATAAGCCTTGCCTGACTCGGGGTTATAGCAGTGCCGAGGGTAGCAACGGCGCTGTCAAAGCCCGCCTGATGCATTGCGATAACGTCCATGTAGCCCTCGCATAATATAAAGTAATCAGCCTTGCTGTTTTTAGCATAATTGAGTGCGAACAGCGTTTCCCTCTTCTGGAAAACGAATGTTTCGTCGCTGTTTAAGTACTTCGCAGGCGCGTCCTTTGCGAGCGCACGTCCGCCAAAAGCAATAACATTGCCGCGCGTATCGAATATCGGGAACATCACACGGTGACGGAACTTATCGTAAACGCGGTTGTTGTTTCTTACAAGCAGTGCGCCGCGCTCAAGCTCATCCTCCGAAAAGCCCTGACTTTTCATGTAGTAATGAAGCTTGTGATAATCGTCTGCCGCATAGCCTATTCCGAAGCGCTTTATGGTATGGTCGGAAAGTCCTCTGCTTCGGATATAGTCAAGCCCTGCCTTGCCCTCAGGAGATAACAGCAGCTGATGAAAATACTTTCCCGCAGCGCGGTTCATCTCATACAGCCTCTGGCGAAGCCTTGCGCTGCCGTCGTCCCTGTCCTCGGGCATAGCCATGCCTGCCCTCTGCGCGAGAAAGCGCACAGCCTCCATATAGTCCAGATTTTCAATGCTCTTAATAAATGTAACTACATCTCCGCCTGCGCCGCAGCCGAAGCAGTAGTAGCTCTGTGTGTCGGGGTAGACATGAAAGGACGGGGTTCTCTCCGAATGGAACGGGCAGCGGCAGGAATAAGTGCTTCCCGCACGTTTAAGCTCCACATAGCCCTGCATCACCGACACTATGTCATTATTATCGCGCAGGTCGCGCAAAAATCCGTCGGGCAAAGCCATAGGAAAGCTCCTTTCTTTTTCAGTCCGTCACAGCTTAGGCGTAAGTCCCAGCCAGCCCTTAGGAATGCATATCTCCTTGAACAGGCTTACCGCATAGTCGTCCGTCATGCCACTGATAAAATCACCGACTGCGACCTCAAGGCCGTACTCCTCCGCAAGCCTTAAATAAAGCTGCGGCAGCTTTTCACTGTGCGTTTTGAAATAATTGAACAGAAATTCAACGATGTAATGAGCCTTGCCCATCTCCGAGATAGTCGGGGCGGCTCTGTACACCTTTTCAAACATAAAATCACGAAGCTCGTCGTGAGCCTTTTTTATCTCAGCGTCCATGCCGATATTCTCTGCGCCGTGCTCGACAAGCGCTCTTACGAGCGTTGCGATACGCGCCGATTTGGTCGAGCCGAGCACCCTTACAGGAAGCTCAGGCAGGTCGCTGTCGCTGATAACACCGCCGCGTATAGCGTCCTCTATATCGTGATTGATATAAGCGATCTTGTCACAATAGCGCACCACCATGCCCTCGCGTGTAGAAGGCTCAGGCGGGTTGCCTGTCAGCGTATGGCAAACGATACCGTCGATCACCTCTGCGGTAAGGTTCAGACCCTTGCCGTCCTTTTCGATCACCTCAACAACGCGCTTGCCCTGAAGATTATGTGCAAAGCCGTTCGGCAGCAGCGCGTCAAGCGCTCTCTCGCCGTCATGTCCGAATGGAGTGTGACCAAGATCGTGACCCAGCGCGATAGCTTCGGTCAGGTCCTCGTTAAGTCCCAGCGCACATGCGACGGTGCGCGATATCTGATTTACCTCAAGCGTGTGCGTAAGGCGTGTTCTGTAATGGTCGGAGTGCGGTATCAGAAATACCTGCGTCTTGTGCTTAAGGCGGCGGAACGCATTGCAATGGATTATCCTGTCTCGGTCGCGCTGAAAATCCGTACGGAAATCGCAGGGCTTCTCAAAAACGGCTCTGCCGCGGCTGTCCGAGGACTTGCACGCAAACTCGCTCAACGTCAGCTTTTCATTTTCCATTATCCGCTCTCTTGGCAGCATAGCCGTTCACCCCTTTTTACTCGTTATCGAAACGCTCGTCTCCCCACCAGTCGGGAACGAGCTCTTTTAATCTCACAGTCCTGCGGCTGTCATAGTCCATAAGTATCTCGATGTCGCCGCTGTCCTTGCTCAGCTGCATCATGAACTCCCTGCATGCGCCGCACGGAGCACCTACGCTGCCATCAGGCACTATCGCAAGCACCTTGTCTATCTCATGCTCGCCGTTGGTTATCATGTTAGCCATAGCATTGCGCTCCGCGCACATTCCGAGCGAAGAGCAGGTGTCGATGCAAACACCGACATAGATATTCCCCGCCTTTGTCAGAACAGCCGCAGCAACGCCTCCAGCCTCCATAAAAGGCGAGATAACGCGCCCATTATGAACGCGTTTTGCTTCTTTATACATGGTCTCCCAGATGTCCATAGCCAAAACCTCAAAAAATCTTCTTCTGTTATTATATACAGAATTCGACCCTCTTAAACCTTTTTTCGGCGCTGAATTTTGTTACTTCTGCGCAAAATCGTAGCTGAGTTTTTGTATAACTTCAACAGAAACACTGCCATTGCAGGTGTCGATAAGCTTCTCCTGAAGCTTCTGCGAGCTCTCCTCGCGAATATACAGCGTTATCTTCACGTTATCAGCGAATTCCTCGTTCTCCACTCTTGCGTCATAGTCGAGGAACACCTGCGCAAGCCTGCCGTACAGCCCGTAATCCACCGTCACGACAAGCTGCTCTGCTGCCGCCATGCACTTGATCTGTGCCGCGTCAACAGCGTCCTTTGCGCCCTTTGTGTAGGCTCTGACAAGGCCGCCCGCGCCAAGCATTATACCGCCGAAATAGCGCGTTACAACGCAGCATACGTCGGTCAGACCCTCTTTTCGCAGCACCTCGTATATAGGAACTCCCGCAGTACCCCCAGGCTCGCCGTCATCGGAGTGGCGCGCCGCATTGTTCTCGCGCAGAATGTACGCATAGCAATTGTGCGTAGCTTTGCGGTGCATGGCGCGTATCTGCTCGATGAACGCTATCGCCTGCTCCTCGGTCTGAACAGGACAGAGGTAGCCTATGAACTCGCTCTTTTTTTCGATAAATTTCGCCTCGCAGGGCGCAGCGATGGTTTTGTATTCCATAGGTACCTCCTTTATAAATTGAATTTTGTCGTTATATATTATTCAGAAATTCATCTGCTTCGTTTCGGTTTTTAAAAATATAGATATCCTTATATGAATACTGCTCCAACAGCTCCATTACCTCAGGTCTGCTTTCAGAATTATAGTTTTTTATAAACTCAATGAACTCCGCGTCTTCTTCATTTTCGTTTTCTATCCACGGCATATCTGTACGCGCTTTTCCTCTTCTTTCCATAGCGCCATCAAGGCAGACCTCTAACGGATAATCCAAGAAAATAACCGTATCACACGCTTGTAATCTTAATTCCATCGTAGAAGCATAATTGCCGTCAATTATCCATTCACTCTTTTGAATTACATCTGATAATCGCTCGCGAAAAACAGATCTGTCTACCCTTGTTCTGTCCTGATTCCAATACATCATATCCAGATGAAAAAGCGGAACACCCGTCATTTTATGTAATGCTCTGGAAAATGTGCTTTTACCACTCCCCGGGCAACCGATCACAATGATCTTTTTCATATCTCACACCTGCAAATCTCAGTTTATCAACCGCTTATGATCTCTGTCTGAAAATACTGCTCCTGAAAGCGCACCTGCTCGGCTATCTCATCTTTAGTAAAAGAAACACCATCAGGCGCTACTACCCATTTTTCCTCAACATCATTAAAGCGGTGTATCACCGCGATAACGCGTCCTGTGAACTCCTCGACAGGCACGTCAACACCGAGGATATACGCGTCCTGCTCCTCACCGTCGGAAGCCATTATTCCCTCAATGTAGCCGTAGTTTACGGGATAGTACATATCGGGGTGCTCAGGGTGATAGCTGCCGAGAGGGCGATCTACTGTCACGGTGACGATCTCGCCTATCATATTACACCTCATAGAAACAAAAACTCACGCAAAATAACTATCTGCGTGAGTTTTGGTTATACTGCAATAAATAAATTACTTGCCCATGTTGTAACGCTTCTTGAATCTGTCAACGCGTCCGCCTGTGTCAACCAGCTTCTGCTTACCAGTGAAGAAGGGGTGGCACTTGGAGCAGATCTCTACTCTGATATCACCCTTTGTGGAGCGTGTCTCGATTTCGTTACCGCAAGCGCATCTGATTGTAGCAGCTTCGTATGCGGGATGGATACCTTCCTTCATGAATGTCACCTCAATCCATAATTAAA
>JAZNWG010000271.1:0-6876 GCA_045593225.1 Oscillospiraceae bacterium | reverse complement strand
GCCTTAAAGCAGGAGATAATCAAAGAATACAACGAGCTTTACAGTTCTGCTGATGTAATTCTCACACCGACAGCACCGACTGTAGCTTATAAGATAGGCGCTCAGGATAACGACCCTGTGAAGATGTACCTTGCCGATATCTGCACCGTTACAGTAAATATCGCAGGACTTCCTGCGATAAGCACCACCTGCGGCTATGACAAGTCAGGAATGCCTATAGGTATGTCGTTTGTCGGAAAGCGCTTTGACGAGACTACGATACTGCAGCTTGCAGACGCATTCGAGCGTGATTTTACGCCCATCCTGCCAAGGCTTTAAGGAGGTGCTGCTATGAGATATTATCCTACAATGGGACTTGAAATACACGCGGAGCTGCTTACAAAGTCAAAGGTGTTCTGCAGCTGTTCCGCAGAGTTCGGCGGTGAGCCTAATACACGCTGCTGCCCTGTATGCAGCGGACTTCCGGGAACGCTCCCTGTGCTTAATCGCCGCGCTGTCGAGTACATTATAAAAGCAGGTTATGTGATGAACTGCGATATCAGCCGCTTTACAAAGTGGGACAGAAAGAACTATTTTTACCCCGATCTGCCCAAGGCATATCAGATATCGCAAATGCCCCGCCCCGTCTGTCTTGACGGTCATGTTGATATCAAGGCAAACGGCTATGATAAGACCATTCGAATCAACCGTATCCACCTTGAGGAGGACGCAGGCAAGCTTACTCATGAGGGCAGCATATCCCTTGCAGACTACAACCGTTGCGGAATACCGCTTATCGAGATAGTAACAGAGCCTGATTTCCACAGCGCTGAAGAGGTTGTTGCTTTTTTCGAGAAGATAAAGCTGCTGCTACAGTACGCGGGTATATGCGATTGCAAGATGGAACAGGGCAGCATCCGCTGCGATGTGAACATCTCCATTGCACCCGAGGGCAGCGAACAACTCGGCACACGCACCGAGCTTAAAAATCTGAACTCTCTCAAAGCCATTGCTAAGGCGATCGAAGTAGAGATAGCACGTCAGACTGAGATACTGGACAACGGAGGCGAAATAGTGCAGGAAACGCGTCGTTTCAACGAAGCGGCAATGGAAACACTCGCCATGCGTTCCAAGGAGGACGCGCACGATTATCGTTATTTCCCCGACCCCGATATTCCGCCCATCATCTTCACTGAGGATGAGCTTGCCGATATCCGAAGCTCGCTTCCCGAAATGCCCGAGCAGCGCATGGCGCGTTACCGCACAGAGTATGGAATCGGCGAGAACGACGCTGTGATAATCGTTTCAGATAAACGTGTCAGCGACCTCTTTGACGAGGCTGTAAGCGGCTGTAAAAGCCCTAAAAACGTTGCAAGCTACCTTGTAGGCGAGTTCATGCGAAGGGTAAATCTCGGTGAGATAGATCTTGACGAGCTGAAATTCAGCGGCAAGGACTTCGCAAGGCTTGTGGAATATCTCTATTCCGACAAGCTCTCACAGAACAATGCAAAGCTGGTATTAGGCGAAATGGCACAACGTGGCAGCTCTCCTGAATCTATCGCAGATGAGCAGGACCTCTGGATAAAGGAGGACACCGAGCAGCTTTCTGCAGTTATTGACGAGATAATTGCCAATAACCCCAAAGCCGCCGAGCAGTATCGAAGCGGAGATCAGAAGGTGTTCGGCTTCTTCATGGGTCAGGCGAACAAGGCGCTGAAAGGCGCTGCATCGCCCAAAGTAATTCAGGAGTATATCAGAAAAAAGCTGAGCGAATAATAGCAACCCCCGCTATCTTTCAAGCGGGGGAGATCTATTCAATTGTACCGTAATCAAGTATTACATTGGAATTTACCGCCTTTATAAAATTTATGTCGAGTTAAATTTTATGTAGACATTGGTTTGTCCTTTCGCAAGATCTATGTCAACGCTCACGCGATCAAGTGGTGGAGATCCACCAAGTCATCTGCGGTGTCCTTCTGCGGAAGGTTTCTTAATGAGCCAAACGCTCCGTCTTGGCAGCTGCTGCGTAGTAGGGAAGAACCCTCGCAGTCCGTTCACCAGTTCATTTGACCCTCAGCTCTCGGTACGAGCCGCAGATGAAGTGAAATTGTTTTCAGCCGTTTCCATTGGACCCGCCCCTTTCTGTTTGGATTTTAGTCAAGCTACTAAGCGTGTTATTCCATTGGAGTTTACCTCTTTCGATATTCGGTTCAAGGATCTCATCTCTTTAACCCATCGGAGTGTACCTCTTTCTTGAAGTCCGGAAGAGTGTTCGCTTCTCTTTCCTTGATTAAATAATACCACATAATTTGTGCAAAGTCAATAGTTTTTTTCAACTTTTGCTCCGTCAGTTTATCTAACATTTTTCGCCGTCAATTAGTCAAAACTCCGATTATTTGCTTAATAATGCGGAAAAACAGGATTTTCTTATATTTTGATATTGACAACAGAATGAAGATAGTGTACAATAAAGGTATGGTGCTGCAAAAAGCAGCTTGATTTTGAAAGGAAATGTGAATTATGGCTGATGAAATGAATAACGCAGTCCTCGATGAGGAAGAGGGCATTATTGAGCTTGAAGACGAGGACGGTAACGTTGTACGTTTTGAGTTTGTAGATGCTATGGAGCACAATGGTGTTACTTATTACGCGCTGGTTCCTGAAACCGATGATGAAGAAGGTGCAGATCAGTTCGTAGTGCTTAAGGAGCAGGAGATCAACGGTGATGCTATGCTGTCTACTATCGATGACGAAGCTGAGTACAACGAGATCGGCGAGATATTCCTGCAGCGCTTTGCTGAGTTTGCAGGCTATGATGACGAGGAGTAATTCCTGCTTTTACCTCGGATAAAGAGTGTTTGTGAGAGAATAATATTCTTGTCATGACAGTGAACTTACTGCCTTGCAAATTGTGAAAACAATGTGCGTTTAAGGTGTGTCAATATAATCCAACACGTTATAAAAGGGATTTCGGCTCTTTCGGCGGATTGCAGACCTCCCGTACTGCGGATGATAGGGAGCGTGAACCCGAAAGGCGATCTTACCCACCCTGCTTGAAAGCGGGTTTTATAGCACACCCACGGCAAGGCGGTTATTTTAAAAACAAGGGATATCCCATAAAAACAGGCGAGGGCAGTTGTCCTCGCCTTATTTTTGTGTTAATAAAAGCTCCGCAGAAATCTTCTGCGGAGCTTAGTTTATTAAACCTTAACTGCAACAGTGTTTGTAAAGTTGCTGTATACCTTTGTACCGTTTACTGTGATGTAGGAACGAACCTTGAAGTAGTAGGTCTTTCCGGGGGTCAGACCGCCCTTTCTCAGAGCGAGAGTAGAGCCGCTTGTAATAGTCTTGGCTGCGTAGAAGGTACCGTTGGGAGAAGTTGCGTAAGCAACCTGATAGCCCTCAGCACCGATCGACTTGGTCCACTGGATAGTAGCGTAGCCGGACTTGTACTTTGTGCCCTTGATAGTAGCAGGAGCAGGAGAAGTTGCCTTAACAGATGCAGCGGCACTCATCGAGGACTGGTAAGAAGCGGAACCGCTTGTAACATAAGCGCGTACCTTGTAATAGTAAGTCTTACCCTTTGTCAGACCCTTGTCGGTATAGCTCGTATTGAGTGTAGTACCAACCTTTGTGTAGGTTCCGTTAACGGTAGAGGAACGATAAACGATATAACCTGTAACATTTGTTCCCGAGGACCATGTGATCTTAGCGGAGCTTGTAGTAACAGGAACAGCCTTTACATTGGTAACGCGCTTGGGTGTGATCTTTACAGTAGTGGAAGTAGTTGTGCCGTTGATAGTGGTAGCAGTAATGGTAACAGATCCACCTGTTTTGCCTGTAACAACGCCGTTGCTGTTTACAGAAGCAATAGCAGGATTGGAGCTGGAGAAGAAGCAAAGGTTACCAACGGAAGATGTGTTAGGAGTTATGGTAGCCTTCAGAGTTGTTGTGCCACCAACCACAGCAGTCTTGCTGCCTGAAAGGGAGATCGAAGTTGTGTTGGAGTATGCCTTCTTAGCGCCTGTGTAGCTCTTCCAGCTGGTGCTGCATGAGGAGGGGTAGTAAACAGTAGGAACATTCTTGCTGTCGAATACAGATGTCAGCTTTACGTACTCGCCGCCGAAAACAGCCTTGTCAAGAGCAAGACAGCCTGCGAACACACCAGAGCCTACCTTAGAAACGTTGTTTCCGAAGTAAGCTGTAGCAAGAGATGTACAATTGCTGAATGCGTTATCACCGATAGTCTTAGCCTTGTTGGGAATAATAACACTTGTGAGGCCTGTGCAGCCGGAGAATGCGAATTCATCAATGGTCTTTACATTATAGGGAAGCGAAAGTGTGCCCTTCAGACTCTTACAATTTAAAAATGCGTTGCTGTTGATTGTTGTGATAGAGTCAGGAAGATAGATGTTTGAGAGTGCTGTACAACCGTTGAAAGCGTTGGAGTCGATAGTTGTGCAGACATTGGGAAGCGTTACGTTAGCAAGCTTTGAGCAGCCGGAGAAAGCAGACTTGGGGATAGTGGTCGCTCTGCAGCTTAATGTTGCGGTAGTGAGAGAAGAACAGTTCTGGAAAGCGGAACTGCCGATGCTAGTTACGCTTGAAGGAAGTGTAACACCGGCAAGCGCGGAACAATCAGCGAAAGCGCTCGCACCAATATTTGTAACCGAATCAGGGATAGTTACCCTGGCGAGGGAAGTATAACCCTTAAAGGCGGAAGCACCGATCTCCTTAACGCCACTGCTTATGATTATAGAAACGACCTTGGTTTTAAAGGTGGTGCTGTAAATTCCCGAAACAGTCTGAACGGTATATCCGTTGATTTTAGCAGGAACTGTTACAGTGGTAGCGTTACCGATATAGGCTGTAAGATTAGCCTTGCCGTTGATAACGGTGTACTGCCAGTTTTCGTATGTATCTGCGTAAGCTACCTGGAAACAGAAAACAGTGTTGAGCGCAAGGATCATAAAGATAGCAAGCAACACGGATACGACACGATTGGTTTTCGTTGATGTCATAATATCCTCCTTGAAATACGATTTGTTGAATATAAATCAGGCGAAAGCATAATATACCCTATTATTTCAACTATACCTTTATATTTTATCACACGAGCGACTTTTTTTCAATATATTTAATATAGAAAATTCAAACCTTAATCAGTGCAAATTGCCTATATCATAGCTTGACAAAAGAATGTAATTATTATATAATCAAATAGATATAGATAAACCAAGAAAGGAAGATAACAATGCCCGTAAAAATTTCAGACGGCCTTCCCGCACAGAGTATATTAGAGGACGAGCATATCTTCGTCATGACGGAGTACCGTGCTCTCCACCAGGATATACGTCCTTTAAAGATAGGCATACTTAACCTTATGCCGACAAAGATCGCAACGGAGACGCAGATACTCCGCTGCCTGTCGAATACTCCGCTCCAGATAGAGATAACGCTTGTACAGACCTCTACATATAAAAGTAAAAACACGTCAAGTGAGCATCTGCTGACCTTCTATAAGACCTTTGCAGATATCAAGGACGAGTATTTCGATGGTTTTATCATAACAGGTGCGCCTGTTGAGCAGATGCCCTTTGAGGATGTTGAGTACTGGCAGGAGCTCTGCGAGATGATGGAGTGGACAAAAACACATTCCCACTCTACCTTCCATATCTGCTGGGGCGCTCAGGCTGCTCTTTATTATCATTACGGAGTGCCAAAGTATCCTCTTCCCGAAAAGATGTTCGGTGTGTTCAAGCATACATTGCTTACCCCTAAATCGCGACTGTTCAGAGGCTTTGATGAGGAGTTCTATGTGCCGCATTCGCGTCATACCGAGATAAAGCTTGAGGATATCCTGAAGGTATCGCAGCTGAAAGTAATGGCGGTATCCGATCAGGCAGGCGTCTATGCGGTATGCAGCGAGGACAGCAAGCAGTTCTTTATCACGGGACATTCCGAGTATGACGCTGAAACGCTCGCTTCCGAGTATTTCCGTGATGTTGACCGCGGCCTTTCTCCCAAGCTTCCGATAAATTATTTCCCCGAGGACGACCCCACAAGAGCACCCATGATGAAATGGCGTTCTCATGCGATTTTACTGTACACGAACTGGCTTAATTACTTCGTTTACCAGACGACACCGTTTGATATTTCCAATAATATTAACGGAAAATAAAAAAAGTGGTTGAATTTTTCAGTTTAATGTGCTATAATTTAAAAAGAGTAATTTTGCTCTGAGCGGAATTGTCCGTAATTTTTTTAAAAGTAAAGGAGAGTCATTACTATGTACGATTTTTCTAGTCTTTATGGCGGTCCCAGCTGGGTTTCTATTTACGCAATGATCGCAGCTATCTTTGCTGTTGCTATTGCTGTCACTCTGTTGTTTATAACAAAGAACAAGGCTCCTCGTAAGGGAGACAGCGATGTGGCTGAGTTTGTAAACATTTTCAATTTCAATTGCTGCTTCTTTGAGAAGATCATCAAGGCTTACACTATCGCTTCTATTTCTTATGATGTTCTCGTTATACCCACCTTATTTGCAGATGGCGTTCTCGATGGCTTCAAGGCACTGTTCATGAACACTATCGTTGGCGGTATTTGTGGTAGCCTTCTGGTGTATGGCGCGCTAATGGCACTTTCCAAGATCGCAAGAAAGTTCACAGCTCTTAACGATCACCTTGAGGTTAAGGAGCCCGAGCCTGTTGTTCCCGTAGTACCTGTGGCTCCCATGTATGTTGCACAGCAGCCCTATGGCGCTCCTGTTGCTCCTGCTCCCATGCCTACATATGCAGCTCCCGCTCCTGTTGCGGCTCCTGCTCCTGTTGCAGCACCTGCTCCTGTTGCGGCTCCCGCTCCTGTTGCGGCTCCCGCTCCTGTTGCGGCTCCCGCTCC
>JAZNWG010000270.1:0-4639 GCA_045593225.1 Oscillospiraceae bacterium | reverse complement strand
TGTATTTTTCTTTTGTCCTGACGACTAGTATATTATATCACAAGGTTTTTTATTTGTCAAGCGTTTTTTGAAAAAAATTTTTCTTAATATCGAAAAATGTTTCAAACGCTCGAAATGTAGGCATATTTTAGGGCTTTTTGTTGACAAAACCTCAAAAACATGGTATAATGTGGTCAATATACATATATGTATATCACTATTTATATTTGGGAGGTTTTTATTATGGACAAGAAAAATTTACCGATGATTGGCCTTATCGCAGGCTGCGCAGGCATTCTGTTTACTATCCTTGGTATGTTCCCCGCACTGTTCTTCTTCGCTTTTATCGCACCTATCTGCGCTATCGTTGCGCTCATCTGTGGCGTCATCACTCTGAAGAACCCCGATGGCAGCGCCAACAACATGGCTCTTGCAGCTCTCATCATCGGTATCGTATTCCTTGTAATTGATATCCCTGTATTCATCTGCGGCGTTTGCAACTGCCGTGTTGCTTGTGCAGTTCAGCAGGCTAATGCTTGGCTCAACTCTCTGCTTTGATAAGCACTACACAATAGCCTCAATAACCCTGCCCTGTTAGGGCGGGGTTAATTTATTAAAGGACGGTATTATGTTCCCTGGATTTTATATCGCTGATAAATTTATAAACAGCTACGCGATAGTCGCTCTGATCGGGGCTTTCATCGCAGTGCCGTTTTCCGTGCACTATTATAAAAAGCGCTGCAAAGCAACGGCGGATATGATACTCATGTTCCTCGTTGCGGCTGTGGGAGTTTTTGTAGGTATGCATATTCTGTACGCCATCACTAATCTGCACAACTTCCCGCTGCTGCTTACGGCAACCGACCTTGTGAACTTCTTTGAGATACTTGGCTCGCTTATAGGCGGCTCGGTGTTCTACGGCGGTCTGCTGGGAGGAATGCTGGCAGGCTGGATATACATAAAAAAGGCGAAGATGGACGTGGCTCTGACCTGCGACTGTGCCGCTCCTGCAGTTGCGCTGTTCCACGGCTTCGGCAGAATAGGCTGCTTTCTCGGTGGCTGCTGCTACGGCGTGGAGAGCGAGCACGGCATAACCTTCACCAACGCTATCGAGCCGACAGCAAACGGCGTTCCCCGTGTGCCAGTACAGCTTTATGAGGCGGCATTTGAATTTGCGCTGTTTTTTATACTGTGGTATTTCCTTGCCAAGGGCAGATTCGGCGGAAAGCTGCTTAATATCTACCTGTTTATTTATCCTGTCGGCAGATTTATTCTTGAATTCTGGCGCGGTGATGAATACCGAGGCTTTTTGTTCGGGCTTTCCACCTCGCAACTCATCAGCGTCGTACTGTTCGCTGTGGCTGCGCCGATGTTCGTGCTGTCCTACAGAAAAAAGCCCGATCGATGCGACTAAAACTGAATATACGCAAATAAAAAGGCTTCCCTGCGGAAGCCTTTTTTGTGTTTAAACTCTGAATTACTTCAGGATCTTGATGTTACCGATGATGGGCAGAGGAGCCATCTTCTCGTTAGCAACGTTAACGATGCCGAGGATAACAAATACGAGAATAACAAGACCCAGAACACCACTGATGATACCTGCAAGGATAACGCCGATCCAGCCGAGCAGACCGAGAACAAGGCTGCAAACAGTGATGATCACGCCGAGGATCAGGTCGAGAATGAACAGAACCAGACCCTGGTTTGCGTGGTAACGTGTGAAGTCTGTCTTACCTGCGAACAGGGGGATAAGTACCAGGAAGCCGAGGTAGGACAGGATGCCAAAAAGCTTATCATTAGAATCCATAATGAAGCCCTCCATATAATTATAAAATTTTATCGCGGAGCCACATTCCGCTATAACAATATGATATAACAAAAACCGCCTTTTGTCAACCTTTTGCAAAAATATGTGTTTAATTTATACAAAAAAAACTGAAATTTCTTTATTTTTTGCCTTAATATCATCAAATCTGTCAAGATACTCATACGGGAATTTGTGATTGCACAGCCTATGTATCCTGCCGTTTTCCGTATCTACGAGCTTTGTGGAGGCGCCTGCGCCTACCGCCAGTATAGTCTGAAGCTCCTCCATGATGAACATATTGTAAAGGCTCTCCGTGCCTTGCAGCGCGTAGCCTGTGTTCTCCTGATTGTCGGCAGTGTTCTTCTGCCTGTAAAGATAATACGGCAGATAGCCTGCGCCCTGCAGCTGCCTGTGGGTGTAGTCTATCATCTCGGTCGCGCCGCCGTGCGTTTTTCTGTCCTGCTCATGGAACAGCGTTGCAGCACGTTTGAGCGAAAGGCTATGCACCGTCACGTTCTCGGGACGAAGCTCCATCACCCTGTCAAGGCTGTACTTAAAGCCATCAACATCGTCAGTCGGAAGCCCTGCGATAAGATCCATATTTATGCACCTGAAGCCAACCTCGCGCGCGAGGCGGTAAGCCTCCTCCATCTGAGCCGTTGTGTGCCGCCTGCCTATAGCTTCAAGCACGCTGTCACGCATAGTCTGCGGATTTACGGATATCCTGTCCGCGCCTGCTTCCTTTATGGCTATAAGCTTGTCGCGTGTTATGGTATCGGGTCTGCCTGCTTCGACAGTAAACTCCCTCACATGGCTTCTATCGAACATATCAAGCGCCCCGAATAGCCTTTTCAGCTGCTCTGCGGAAAGCGTTGTTGGTGTTCCTCCGCCGAAATATATCGTATCCAGCTGTAAGCCGAGCTGCTTTGCAACCTCTGCGGTCTGCTCCATTTCCTCGACAAGGCGCATCACATACTCATCCATGCGAGCCGCCGCCTTGTCCACCGAGTGCGACACAAAGCTGCAATAGCTGCACCTGGTCGGACAGAACGGTATCGAAACATATAGGCTGTACGAATTTTCAGGAATAGCCGCTATCATCGGCTGCTGTATCCTGTCGATAGTCCTTGCAAGCGCTATCTTTTCTCCCGATACAAGCAGCTTCTCCTCAGCCTCGCTCTCCGAAAGCCTTGACAGCACCTTTACAGGGCGGACGCCCGTCAGTATTCCCCATGGTATCTCAATGCCCGTATACTCGCTCAGCACCCTGTACAGCAGCACCGACATCACGCGCTCCTGCTCCTTTTCAGGAGTATCCGAGGACACGCGCTGCCCGCGGCATATATCCTTTCCGTCAGCACAGAGTCTTACAGAAAGCACGATCTCGCCGCCGTCAAAATTGCGCTCGGTGAGGCAGTATTCGCCGTCTGCGTCTGCTTTGTCGGTAGAAAGCCCTATCTTTATGGGCGGAAAGAAAGCGCGGAAAAGGCGCTCTGTCTCGTACTGGAATTTGTGGTCTGCAAAAATTAACTTCATGGATTCCTCAACAATAACAGGGACGCAAAGCGCCCCCGAATATTACATAAACGGATTGTTCTCTTTCTCAAACGAAAGAGTTGTCGGCTCGCCGTGACCGCTGTAGATGCGATAATCACCCTCGATAGCCGCTATTTTGTCAAGCGATCTGCGCATTTCCGCGCCGCTCGCGGAATAGCCGTCAGTTCTGCCGATAGAGCCGCAGAAAATGGTATCTCCTGCAAAGATTACATCATCGCAGAACAGCAGGCAGCTTCCCGCGGTGTGCCCGGGCGTCGCCATAACGCGGAATGTAATTCCGCAGGCGGTGAATTCCTCGCCGTCCGAAAAGCTTCTGTCAAGCGTTACAGGCTCGAAAGGCATATACGGCATGAAATCCGCCCAGCTCTTCGCCGCACTCCTGAACATCTCCTCATCGGGCTTCGTGCCGATGATCTCGCAGTCAGTGCGCCTTTTAAGCTCAGGCACGCCCGCAAAGTGGTCGAAATGCCCGTGCGTGAGTATTATCGCACCGAGCGTAAGGCTTTTGCTGTTCAGAAATCTTATCACCTCAGCCGAGGACGCAGGGTCTATCACGACAGCTTTATTGTCCTCGCCTTCTAAAACGTAGCAGTTGGTCTGAAGCGCGCCGAGGGGAAATTCGTATATTTTCATAGGCTCTCCTTTTTATAATAATATAGAGTAGAATATAATGCACACTGTTCCAATAACCGCAAGAATGATACCGACCACTAAGAAAACGATCATTCTTCGGCACAGTCTGGTGTAGATATCCCCTTCGCCGTCAAGCAGATTATAGTATCCGTGTCGACTTAGTACGGCAAATAACAAGGATAAAACGCCAGCGATCATGCTTATAATACCAATGATCAACAACAGTATTTCCATGCCTTTCCCCCGCTAATTTATGTTTATCAGTCACTTCTTCGTTATCTTCGCGCCACCCTTGGTCCTGTTGTAAGACTCCGTAGCATGGAAAGCGTCTATCAGCTTCTTTTCCATATCATTCAGCTTTTTCACCTTGCATGGAATTATCCTTACATAAGCCTCCATGCCGTACTTGATATCCGCGTAAACATCGCCCTTGCCCTTGCCGCTGAAATGATTATGCACGCGCTGGCAGACGTTCACCGACTGCCCGATGTAGATGTTATCGTAGTTCTTAAATCGCCCGAAATGCACCTTTTTCTCGAATATCATGATAACATAGCAGCCCGAAAAATCGTTGTACTTGTAGCCCGTCTTGCTGCCGTCGTCAGCCTCGGTGCGCCAGTTCTCCTCAAAATCGGTGTAGTGGATAAACCGCCCCGAGCGTAT
>JAZNWG010000269.1:0-7516 GCA_045593225.1 Oscillospiraceae bacterium | reverse complement strand
TTCCGCACACGAAAAGCGCGAGCCTGCAAAGAAGAATGCTGAGCCTGCAAGCAAGCGCAGCGCCGATATACTGGCGGCAAAGTCGCGTGACGAGCTTATCGTTGAGGACGATGACAGCCGTGACAGAAATCGCTACGATGTTGATGATATTCTGGCGGGACTTGATCGCCGCCGCAGATCATGAAAAAAGTAATTGCTACGGCGGCACTTATTGCAGTGCCGCTTGTTGCGGTACTGGGGATAGTGCTGTTCGGCGGTGAGCGCTGGGATATCGCGGCTGTGATAGCGGCATTTCTGTGCTGCGTACCGTTTTTCCTCAGCTTCGAGCACCGCGCTCCCATGGCAAGAGAGATAGTGCTTGTTGCGGTGATGACCGCATTTTCGGTAGCGGGAAGATTTATCTTCGCGGCGATACCGTTCTTCAAGCCTGTGACGGCGATAGTCGTTATATCCGCGATGTATTTCGGTCCGCAGGCAGGCTTTATGACAGGCGCGATGTCTGCGCTTATCTCCAATATCTATTTCGGGCAGGGCGCATGGACGGTATTCCAGATGTTCTGCTGGGGAATGATCGGTTTTATCGCAGGGCTGCTGAATAAAAAAGGACTTCTTGAAAAGGCTGTTCCGCTGTGCGTTTACGGAATCTTTGCGGGCGCGCTGTATTCGGTCGTGATGGACGTGTGGACGGTGCTTTCTGCGGACGGTGTGTTCAATACCGAGCGCTTTATAGCGGCGCTTGTGACGGCGCTTCCTGTGACGATATCCTACTGTGTTTCAAACGCAGTGTTTTTGATGATACTGCGAAAGCCGCTGGGCAGAAAGCTGAAACGGCTCAGGACAAAATTCGGCGTGTTCTGCGAGGACGAGCCGCACACTGCCGTAAACGCTTGAAAAGGCGTTGATTTTTACACGTATTCGTGATAAAATAGGGTTTAGAAAAAATAACGAAAGGCATACATCATGGCTAAACATTATACACTCAACACCAAAAAGAAGAAAGAGGTAGACAGATTTTCTGTGAAGTGCGGACTTTTCCACCGCTACATAAGCTCCAAGGGCACAGGTATCGCCATATTGATACTGGAGCTGTTATCTCTTGTACTGACCTCTATATTCTCCATCTGTATAGGCATTTTCGGAGCGTCGTTTATGGCTTCGCAGTATGCGGCTGACTTTGCAGATCTGACAGACGCTACTGACTATGTGCTGAAGATCGCAAACCTTGTTATCACAGGCAATTACCTGTGGCTTGCGGCTTCCATAGTTTTCGTTGCGGGAACGCTGGTGCTGGTGCTGGGCTTTTCCAAGATATCATGCATCATTCACGGTGCGGCTACTGTCTGCCTGATGATAGGCTACAACATGATAATGGAGGCTAATGCGATCTATGGCACAGAGGCTGACCCGGGCTCCATCATGCTGCCGAATATCTTTATCTTTATCATTACTGTTGTGATAGCGCTGCTTGTGAATTTCCCCAAGTGGCTGGATAAAAAGCACGAGCGTGACAATGCTGTTGCGCCGTCCATACTTTCCGAAAAGGAGGACTGACCATGGCTTCTATCATTTCCGAGGATATCCGCTTCCATCTCAAGACGAAAGCAGGCGATGTGGGAAGATATGTTATTCTCCCCGGAGACCCAGGCAGAGTTCCGAAGATCGCAGCAAAATTGGATAACGCTGAGCTTATCGCGTCAAACCGCGAGTACACCACCTATACAGGCTATCTTGACGGCGTCAAGGTGAGCGTTTGCTCCACAGGTATCGGCGGAGCTTCGGCTGCTATCGCTGTCGAGGAGCTTATCATGTGTGGTGCGGATACTTTTATAAGAGTAGGCACCAGCGGCGGTATGGACTTAAAGGTCTCAGGCGGCGACCTTGTGGTTGCTTCTGCGGCTATCAGAAGCGAGGGCACAAGCTATGAGTACCTCCCCGACCATTATCCCGCAGCGGCTACCTTTGAGGTAGTGAGAGCGCTGAAGGACGCAGGTGACGAGCTTTCCACGAATGAGGACGGCAATCGCTGTCATGTCGGAGTAGTTCACAGCAAGGACAATTTCTACGGCGAGATAGACCCCAAGACCACTGGCGTTGCGCACAAGCTTTCCACAGCATGGGACGCTTATGTAAAGTGCGGCTGTCTTACCTCCGAGATGGAGGCTGCGGCTATCTTCTCGGTAGCGCAGGTGAGAGGTGTTCGTGCAGGCGCGGTGCTGACTGCGCTGTGGAACGTTGAGCGCTCCAATGCAGGTCTTCCCGACAAGAAGTGCGAGAGCAGCGAGAGGGCTATACAGTGCGCGGTGAATGCGATAAGAAAGCTTATTGAGTTGGATAAGGCGTAAAAAATATGGGCGGTGTATTCCGCCCATTTTGTATAGGAGATATGATTTGGATTATAGATTAAGAGAATTGGATAAAGACGAGCGTGCGGTCCTTGACGATTTTCTGTACGAGGCGATATTTATTCCCGAGGGTGTAGAAGCTCCTCCGAGGGAGATAATATATCAGCCTGAACTGCAGGTTTATGTCGAGGGCTTCGGTGAAAGCGAGCACGATAATTGCATTGTCGCTGAGGTGAACGACAGGATAGTCGGTGCGGCGTGGGCGAGGATAATGCCTGACTACGGTCATATCGACAACGAAACGCCGTCCTTTGCGATATCGCTTTATAAAGAGTACCGCGGACTCGGCATAGGCACTGCACTTATGCAAGGAATGCTTTCACTGCTCAAAGAAAAGGGCTATAAGCAGGCTTCGCTCGCGGTGCAGAAAGCAAACTATGCTGTGAAGCTTTACGAAAAGGTCGGCTTTGAAACGGTAGACGAGAATGATGAGGAGTTCATCATGGTGTGCAGGCTTTAGACTTACGCTTTCTGCCTTTTCGCCATTCTGCGCCAGTTGAAGAAGCCATACATATCATTTAAGAAGAACATCACAAAGCACAGCACCATCGGGAGATACGACAGGTCTTCCATTGTTGCGAGCACCCACAGCACTATCAGCACTATGTCGTTGAGGGAATAGGCTATCGCGTAATACGGGCTTCGGAGCAATGTCAGCCACGAGGCAACAAAGCTTGTTGCGATGGAGATGATGCTGAACAAAAGGTTTGCGTTTTGGAGCAGATACAGCACATAGCCAAGTATCGCTGTTGCGGCGGCAGCGGCAATGCTCATTACAGCTATCTGCTTTGCTGTGATGCGAGCGACGGCGACCTCCTTTGTGCCCTTGTAGGGGTTCTTTATCCATGAAACGGTGCTCATGACGGCAATCGGCGCGGTCATGCAAAGGTAAGTGATCATCTCGCCGTAGTAGGTGAAAAAGAACGAGATAATGCCGTAGAATACAGCAAACACCACCGTCAGTATCTGCCCGAGTACATAGCCCTTTGCTACGAAAATCAGCGCGGTCACACCGATGAGCGAGGCTATCAGCGTGAGTATATCGCCGCCGCCCGAAACAGCAAAGGATATTATGATAACGGCTGCCGATACCAGCCATAGCACGCGCTCGAATACGGTAAGGTCGCGGAATTGCTCAAAGATTTTCATTTGCCCTCCCAAAAAAATAAGCACCCGTTTCAGTGCAGCTTCTAAGACCTAACGCAGCACGAACGAATGCATTTGCATTTCACTACCCGGTGGCAGTTTTATTAAGGCGCAATCTGCACACAATTTTTGTGCGCTATCGCCTTTGCTTAACACATATTTTAACACGATCATTCAAAAAAGTCAATACATAAGGAGTTATCATGTTCGGCACAATATTATTCGATCTTGACGGAACGCTTACAGATCCATATATGGGCATAACAAACGGTGTTATCTATGCGCTGGAAAGCATGGGACGGGAGATCCCGCTGCGTGAGAGCCTCAAAAGCTTCATCGGACCGCCGCTGTATGACGAGTTTTGCAGAAAGTTCGGCATGAGCGACGAGGAAGCGAAGGAGGCTGTGCGGCTGTACCGCGTGTATTATCCCGAAAAGGGCTTGTACGAAAACGAGCTTATCGAGGGTGTGGAGGAGCTTCTGAAAGCGCTGAAAGCACAGGGAAAGCGTATCTGCCTTGCGACCTCAAAGCCCGAGCCTTTTGCGAGAAGGATACTGGAATATTTCGGAATTGACGGATATTTTGATTTTGTCGGAGCGGCAACGCTTGACGGCAGAATCGGCACAAAGACCGAGGTGCTGCGTCATGTGCTGGAAAACACAGGCGCTGATACGGCAGACTGCGTTCTCGTAGGCGACAGAATGCATGATATCATCGGTGCGCACGAGGTAGGAATGAAGTGTATCGCGGTGCTGGTAGGCTTCGGTGACAGGGCTGAGTTTCAGGAATACGGCGCGGACTATGTTGCGGAAAAGCTTTGTGATGTGCTGAAATTAGTCTGAATAAAAACGATGCGTTTGCAGATAATACAACTGCGGCGGTCATGGCATAACGCTGTGACCGCTTTTATTATAATAATGAAAGGAAGTTTCATGTCATGGGAACTGAATTTGCAAACAAGCACATCGGCTGTACAGTAAAGAACTGTGAATACCACTGCGTAAGCGATAACTATTGCTCTCTCGATCGTATCGAGGTGGGCACTCACGAATGTGACCCCTCCCAGAAGCAGTGTACAGACTGCCTGTCCTTTAAGGAAAAGTGCTGCTGATACCGCCTCGCCGCAGTGACGAAGCACAGGCCGAAGAGGAAGAGTGGAACGAGCTTCCTGCAAGGGCTTTATCTGCGATGATAACATCGCAGAGAATGAACGGCTTTTTCTACTTCTGAATGCTCTCAGGGCAGGCGAGAAAGTCATAACAGCGCTAGTTGCTCCCGCTGCAAGGCGGGAGCGATATTTTTTCGCGAATACAATATAGTTTCAAAATATGGACATATTTCGGCAGCGCGACACAATATATAGTGATTTCGCCAAATTTTCATCACCATGAGTGGCTTTTGATAGTTGCGCGTTGTGCAATCTGCACAAAAATATGAACAAAACTTCTCAACTTATTTCAATCAAAACTCTTTATGTAGCACTTGCAAAAAATTGAAATCCGTTGTATACTTTAAGAGTGGGGAAAAGTGGTGAGATTTTCACTAAAGTGGGGAGAAAATCCACTGAAGATCCATAAAAATAATAAAAACCACATTTCCGCATCTTTTTGGGAAAATATCAAATCTACGGAAAAACGTCGTCTGAGGAGGACGACACACTGAAAGACTTTCACGGGGACTATGTGAATGGAGAGGGGGGAAAGAAATGTACGGCGAGTTTGAACATACTATAGACAGCAAGGGACGTATGAACTTCCCTGCAAAGCTGCGAGAAGCGCTCGGCGATCATTTCTTCGTTTCCAAGACCATAGGTGAAAAGTGTCTTACAGTACACACTGAGCAAAGCTGGAACTCCATCAGGGAGAGCTTAAAGGGAAAGCCCTCCAAGGTTGCGCTGCCTATTGAACGTTTCCTGTTCGGCGGTGCGTGCGAGGTAGAGCCTGACAAGCAGGGCAGAATCGCCATTGCGGCGTCGCTTCGCGCTTATGCAGAGCTTACATCTGAGGTCGTGGTAGTCGGCATGGACGACCGCGCCGAGATATGGGACAAGGCTCTGTGGATCGAGTACAACAGCAGGATCTCTGCTGATGATATCGCTGCGTTTGCAGAGGAGATCGGTCTGTAATGGAGTTTTCACACATTTCAGTTTTGCTTAAAGAAACGGTTGACGGTGCGTTTTCAGACCCAAAGGGCGTTTACGCAGACCTCACCACAGGAGGCGGCGGTCACAGCTTAGAGCTTGCTAAAAGGCTCGACGGCGGACGACTGATCTGCTTCGATCAGGACAAGGAGGCGCTTGCTGCCGCTGGGGAGCGGTTAAAGGGCTATCCTGTGACCTTTGTAAAGAGAAATTTCTGCGAGCTTAAAGCGGCTCTTTCAGAGCTTGGGATCGCGGAGCTTGACGGTATAATCGCCGATCTCGGCGTATCGTCGCATCAGCTGGACACAGCTGAAAGGGGATTTTCGTTCCATAACGACGCCCCGCTTGATATGCGCATGAGCGGAGAGGGGTTCTCTGCGCGCGATCTCGTCAACGAATATGGCGAGGACGAGATATCACGTATACTCTTTGCCTATGGCGAGGAGAAATTCGCACGAAAGATAGCTTCGGGCATAGTAAACGCAAGGCTTGTATCGCCGATAGAAACAACGGGCGAGCTTGCCGAGATAATAAAAAAGAGCGTTCCCGCGGCCTACCGCAGGGAGAAGAATCCCTGCCGAAAGACCTTTCAGGCGATCCGAATCGAAGTAAACAAGGAGCTTGACGTGCTTGAAACAGCGCTTGCTGACGGCTTTGATATGCTCAAAGTCGGCGGTAAGATGTCGGTCATCACATTCCATTCCTTAGAGGACAGGATAGTGAAGAACCGTTTCAAGGAGTTCTGCACGGGCTGTACCTGCCCGCCCGAATTCCCTGTGTGCGTATGCGGAAAGCAGCCCCGCGGTCAGCTTGTCGGCAAAAAGCCGATAACTGCGTCCGAGGAGGAGCTTGCTGTCAACAACCGCAGCAGAAGCGCAAAGCTCAGAATTATAGAAAAGATAAGATAAAGCAAACACAAAAGGAATTAGAAGGAGGGTAATCTGATGCAGATTCCCGGAAGCTACAACACAAATCTTGCATACGACCTTTCCAGATTTGACGTACAGGAGCAGGAAAAGCACAATGCCCGCCGTCGCGAGGAGCAGGAAAAGGCTAAGCAGGAGATAAGAATGAACAGCCGCTCTGTTTCCAGAAGCGGTTCAAGAGTTAAGGTGATTCTTGCAGCGAGCGCAGTTTTTGCGGCTCTTTGCATCGTAAATATACAGTATACCGCTGCTGATGACTGGTCCAGAATGGTGACCGAGCAGCAGGAGATGCTGACAGCGGCACAGGAGCAGAATTCTCTCCTGCAGAGCAGACTGGACTCCAAGGTAAACATCAGCTATATCGAGGAGTTCGCGACAGCTGAGCTTGGCATGGCAAAGGTAACTAACTCTCAGATACAGTACCTCAGCGTAAACACCGAGGCACTTATCGAGGTCGAGGCAGACGGCGATGACTCGCTTTTCGGCGGTGTAAGCAGCTGGTTCGGCGATATGATGGAATACATCGGTCTGTAATGGCATAATATAGGGGTGAACAAGCCCTTTGAACTGCCGGCAGTCGACATTACGGAGCAAGGTCGGTTAGCAATAAACGGCTTTGCTCTTTCTTGGTTTTTTGAGGGCATATCAGCACTGTAAACTCCCATGAATGGGCTTTGGAGGAACAATGAATTTTTTATCGAAAATCTGGCAGGGTCTCAAGGACTGGGATCAGAAGGAAGGCGAAAAGCAGCACATAATGAAGTCCAGCACGAAGCAGGTCATCGTGCTTGTGTTCATTTGTCTGCTGTCGCTTTACGTGGGATTTTTCCTGCTTAAATATTCCGTGATGGACGGCGATAAGTGGAGAGTGCTCGCGAATGCGCAGCAGATGTCCTCTGTCA
>JAZNWG010000268.1:0-2126 GCA_045593225.1 Oscillospiraceae bacterium | reverse complement strand
TCGATAAGTCCGGGGATATCCGCCATTACGAACGAACGCTCGCCGCGCTTTACAACACCGAGAACAGGCGTCAGCGTGGTGAAGTGGTAGTTCGCGATCTTGGGCTTTGCGGCGCTCACAACGCTTATCAGCGTGGACTTTCCGACATTCGGGAAGCCTACGAGACCAACGTCAGCCAGAAGCTTCAGCTCCAGCACCACATCGAACTTCTCGCCGGGATAGCCCGGCTTTGCAAAACGGGGGATCTGGCGCGTGGGAGTAGCAAAATGCTGGTTGCCCTTGCCGCCTCTGCCGCCCTTTGCAACAACCACAGGCTCGTCATCGGAGATGTCCGCCATTATTCTGCCTGTGTGCGCGTCCTTTACTATCGTTCCTCTCGGAACGCGGATAACTGTCGGCTCCATCGACTTTCCCGAGCAGCGGCGCGCGCCGCCGTTCTCTCCGTCGGGAGCAACGTACTTCTTCTTGAAGCGGAAGTCTATCCACGTAGACAGGTTGTCGTCAGCCTGGAACACGATGTCCGAGCCCTTGCCGCCGTCGCCGCCGTCAGGTCCGCCTGCATTTACATATTTCTCGCGGTGGAACGATACAGCGCCGTTTCCGCCGTTTCCTGCCTTTATGGAGATCTCAACCTTATCAACAAACATTGCGTTCCCCTGCCTTTCGTCAATTCATAGTATACCACATCGCTTTAAAACGATACATCACCGCTTAAAACGACAAATAAGGCGGATCAATGCAATCCGCCTTATGATGTTACCGTAAAGGTTATCAGTCAGCGTATACGCTAACCTGCTTTCTGTCTCTGCCAAGACGCTCGAACTTAACTGTGCCGTCTACCAGAGCGAACAGTGTGTCATCGGAACCGATGCCTACATTGTTTCCGGGGTGAATGTGTGTACCACGCTGTCTAACGAGAATGTTGCCAGCCAGTACATACTGACCGTCAGCGCGCTTTACACCAAGTCTCTTGGACTCGGAGTCACGGCCGTTCTTTGTAGAACCGGCACCCTTTTTATGTGCGAAATACTGTAAACCTAATCTAATCATTGTGTTATCCTCCTGTTACTTAACTTCAAGCTTGATCTTCTTGTGCTCCGCCGCGATATACTCAATATGCGCGTAGAGCGATGCCAAAAGCTGCTGCGAGGGCTCATGCTGCTCCTTAAGAGTGAGGCGTACCTCATTCTCGAACACATCTGCCTTTGCATTCGCGCCGAAGAACTCAGTCACGGTGTTGCAGGTGAGCTCTACCGCCGAGGTGATAGCCGCACAGACTATATCATTCCCTTCAGTGCCGTAGCCCGCATGCCCCGAGATGCTGAATCCCGTAAAGCATTCATTTTCTTTAAAGAAAACCGCTTTAAGCATTATGCGTTGATAGCTTCAATTCTTACCTGGCTGTAAGGCTGTCTGTGGCCCATCTTTCTCTTGATGTGCTTCTTGGGCTTGTAAGTGAAGACTGTGATCTTCTTAGCCTTGCCGTTCTTCAGGAGAGTAGCCTTAACGCTTGCGCCGTCAACATAGGGAGCGCCAACGGTAACGCCGTCGTCCTTGCCTACCATGATAACCTTGTCAAATGTGATCTCACCTTCAGCTTCAAGCTTCTCGATGAAGAGGATATCGCCCTCTTTAACCTGATACTGCTTTCCGCCTGTTTCGATTACTGCGTACATATTTTTTACCTCATTTTTATCAGACTCGCTGCGTCAGGGCGCAGTTATGCTTAAGACCCTGCACATGCGGCTTAATAAGTATATCACAATTAAAACGATTTGTCAAGCGCAAAGTCAAGATTTTTTTGTTCTCATCAGCTTTTAGGCATAGTATCCATAAAAAAGCGCAAAAAAATGAACTTAATGTACAAAATTCCAATAACAGGCAGATATTTCATTGACGTTTGTCGCTTTTTGTGGTATAATTTAACTATTAACGCAATTGTCGTATTTGGCATTTGTAATATCCGACTGGAGGAAACATTATGAGCACAAAAAAAGCAAAAACAGAAAGCATCGTGATATCCCCCAAGATAACGAATATACATATTTTATTCGTACTTGTTGTATGTCTTGGTTTCGGTGCGCTGAACCTGACAAGCGGAAATACTCTTATCGGTATCCTCACCA
>JAZNWG010000267.1:0-3321 GCA_045593225.1 Oscillospiraceae bacterium | reverse complement strand
AGGCGATAATAACATCTATCTACGCGGAGATATAGGTATTGATTTTGACGGCACAGGCTGGACGACCCCAGTAGAGACAACTTCGGACTGGCTCAACAGCGGTATATCAGAGAGTTACCGTCCTGCTGAGATCCATATCCTTAAGGCCTTGGCCGATGCGCTTGGTGTTGACGAGTATAATGTGACTGAGGAAAGCGATATTCAGATCGAGTATCTCATTGAAACTGACGTCGTGTTCCTTCCCTCGTACACCAATGATTTCGCCTTTTACAACAACGAAAACTTCGATGTATTCGGCGACTTTGTCGTAAGAGTAAGCGACAACGCTGGAAATTATGTAAGTTCGGTGCAGTGCACCGCTGTAAGTCACGACTTCACCAGCGACAAATACTATAGCAATGATGTCGTTAAGATGATAGAGGCACTGTATAAGGATAATAATATCACCCCCGATAAGCTGTATTTTTCCGTTTTAGGAGATGATACAATTATAGGAGCTGACGACAATGTTCTTAAAAGCTACAGCGAATATGTTAATAACACATATCTCACCGTTCCCTCATATCTGGAGTCCTATCTCGAGGATTTCATCGAGGAAAACGATATTCAGGGAATGGATAATGACAGCGCATACTCCCGTTATTGTGTTGCACAGGAGATAAACGATCTTCTTAGCGAAAATTACTCCTACTCGCTGTCAGGAGAGAATCAGGGCGAATATGCGCTTGTAAAGTTCCTCAATGAGTCCAAAAGTGGCCATTGCTCGCTTTACGCGTCAGCTATGACATTGCTGCTTCGTGAGCTTGATATTCCAGCTCGATACTGTACAGGCTTTAGTATTTATCCTAGTAAGATAAACGGCAATACGGTAGAACTGAAGGAACGAAATCTTCATGCCTGGGTAGAGGTGTATATTGATGAGCTTGGCTGGGTCACCTTTGACCCGACTGCTGCTGCCGTAAGTGAAAATATAGTATACGGCGACTCCAAGCCCAGTGATGCAATTCCTCCGAAGCAGGACACAACCAAAGAAGGTGAGAGCAAGGAAGTCATTGATCCGCTTCCCAGTGACAATAAACCGTCACATAGCGATAACTCAAATGATGATTCTTCAGAAGCAGACTTTGAGATACCGACATATCTTATCGTACTTGTTATCTGTATCCTGGCTCTTATCACCGTTTTCGTTATTCTTGTATATCGCTATAGGTCCGTAAAGAAGCAGGCAGAGGCTGTCATCTCTAAGATCAATACGCTAAATATAAAAGCTATTTACAACTGCATGATAGATATTTTCTACCTGTTCAAGCTTACGCCAAACAGGGGTGATCTGCCATCAGCTTATTACGCAGAATGTGAAAAAGTATTCAAGGCGGGAATTACCGATGATGCTGCTGTTCTTGAAAGAGCTGCTTTCGGCGCTGATGACGCTTCAATAGAAGAAACTGGAATCATCGCAGATATGTTCAGAAAGATCTATATAAATGCCTGCCTGTGCAGCTCGCCATTACGCAAATATAAGATCAGAAAGATCGTTATTTCACTTAACACAACAAAATAATTTTTCAAAAAAATGTTTTTTATGTTGATTTTTATGATCTAATTTGATATAATATTGGTATAGTCTATTTTATGGACAATAAAATCTTCACAGAGAGGTATTGCTATGGCTATGAGACTTATTACACGTTCTGATTTTGACGGACTTGCTTGTGGCGCACTGCTGCTTTGCGCAGGCGTTATCGATTCGTGGACATTTGCTCACCCTAAGGATCTTCAGGACGGCCTTGTTCCTGTAACGGAAAATGACGTTCTTGCTAATGTTCCTTTTGTTGAGGGCTGCGGCTTATGGTTTGACCACCACTCCAGTGAAGAGGAGCGCAAAAAGTACAAAGGCAAGTATAAGGGCGAGAGCCGTATCACTCCCAGTGCTGCACGTATTATTTACGAATACTACGGCGGTAAGGAGCGCTTCCCGAATTTCGACGACCTTATGGAGGCTGTTGACAAGGTTGACAGTGGTAATCTTACCCGCGATGAAATACTTAATCCCACAGGCTGGATACTTATCGGCTTCCTTATGGATCCCAGAACAGGCCTCGGACGCTTCAGAAATTTTACGATAAGTAACTATCAGCTTATGGAAAAGCTGCTTAAGTGCTGCGCTTATATGTCTACTGAAGAGATACTTGCAATGCCTGATATCCAGGAGCGTATAGAGTTATACAACGAGCAGACAGAGCTTTTCAAGGAAATGGTACATAAGCATACCAGAACAGAAGGCGATGTTATCATCACTGATCTGCGCGGCGTTTCTCCGATATATACAGGTAATCGCTTCCTTATCTACAGCCTGTATCCTGAGCAGAATATCTCCTGCTGGATAGTAGACGGTAAGGGAGGCCAGGGCTGCTCCTGCGCAGTTGGTTATTCTATCCTCAACAGGACCAGCAAGGTCAATGTAGGCAGCCTTATGCTGAAGTACGGCGGTGGCGGTCACATGGCTGTTGGTACCTGCCAGTTCAATGATGAAACACAAGGCGAAAAGGTTCCTGAGCTCCTCAACGAGCTTGTAAATTATAATTCTCTTTACAACGTATAACATTATCGGCTGCCTTAACAGGCAGCCGATTTTATATATTCACGATATCACATATGGTCAAAGTATTTTCTTTAACTGTGAAACTAACATCAAAGCTACTGAAGCTCATAGTATATATACGCTCAGGGTCGTTCTGATATTGTGGGCGAGGATCCTGCGCCAGCGTATCCAAGAGTGCTTCGCGTTTTTCTTCAGGGATCTTGTTTAACAACTCGTCTGATGCAATTATTTCAAGCAGAAGACTCTTATCACTTAATGCAAACCCGTTTGAAGCCTCGGGGTGGCTGTCTACATAGGGGAGATAAGGTTTTATATCAAAGATAGGAGTTCCGTCCATGAGATCAGCTCCAGAAACAGTGATAACAGGCCCCCTGTCCGTGTCGAGATCAATAGCTTCTATTTTTACACTGCTGAGTCCCAAAGGATTTGGTCTGAAAGGCGAGCGTGTAGCAAATACGCCCATTCTCTTATTTCCACCTAGTCTTGGCGGCCGTACAGTAGGCGACCACTCGTCGCGTACAGCCTCTGAAAACTGCCATATCAGCCAAAGATGGGTATATTGCTCCAGTCCGCGAAGCGCATCGACATTCCTGTATGCGGAGCAGAAAACTATCCTTGCTTTCGCAGAATTTACAAGCCCGCTCTGACGGGGAATACCGAATTTTTCGGGGAAGTCGCTTTCAATATGAGCTATAACCTTAAGTTCCATAAACACCTTT
>JAZNWG010000266.1:0-1545 GCA_045593225.1 Oscillospiraceae bacterium | reverse complement strand
GACGAATGATGATATCGTTTCTCATAGGACCTCCTTAAATTGCAATAGATATTTATGTACTTAATTATACCAACTCTCACCGAAAAAGTCAACAAACGAAAAGGGCGGAAAACTCCGCCCTCTGTTATATATCTTTTGTTCTACACAATAATTATTTAGTCTGCCAGTAATTTTTCGACACTCGCAAGCTTCACGCATACACAGAATATCTCCATAGCCTGACGCAGCTCGTGAACGCTGGGGAAGGTGGGAGCAATTCTGATATTGCTGTCCTTGGGGTCCTTGCCGTAGGGGTAGGTAGCGCCTGCGCCTGTCATAACAGCGCCTGCCTCTGCAGCGAGGGAGACGATACGCTTAGCGCAGCCCTCCATAGCGTCAAAGGATACGAAATATCCGCCCTTGGGAGATACCCAGCTGCCGATGCCGAGAGGAGATATCTCCTTGTTCAGCATATACAGAACAACGCTGAACTTAGGCTGGATAATAGCTGCGTGCTTCTTCATGTGCGCCTTGATACCGTCAAAGTTCTTGAAGTACTTGCAGTGGCGCAGCTGGTTGAGCTTATCAAAGCCGATGGTCTGAACAGTCATCTGATTCTTGATGAAGTCGATGTTGTTCTTGCTTGCTGCGATAACAGCAAGACCGCCGCCGGGGAAGGATATCTTAGAAGTAGATGTGAACTGGAATACCATATCGGGATTGCCTGCCTTCTTGCACTCCTCGATGATGTTCAGCAGTGTGTCGTGGTCATCGGACAGGTGGTGTACGCAGTAAGCGTTATCCCAGAAGATACGGAAGTCCTTGGCTGCAGGCTTGAGCGCTGCAAAGCGTCTTACTACCTCATCTGAATATGTGATACCTGTGGGGTTGGAGTACATGGGAACACACCAGATACCCTTTATCTCCTCATCAGAGGAAACAAGGCGCTCCACTTCGTCCATATCAGGGCCGTCGGACTTGTACTGTACGGGGATCATCTCAATACCGAGGGACTCGCAGATAGCGAAGTGTCTGTCATATCCCGGAACAGGGCACAGGAACTTTACCTTGTCACACTTGCCCCAGGGCTTGTCGCCGCCGTAAACGCCGAAGTGCAGAGCGCGGATTATAGTATCATACATAAGCTGCAGCGAGGAGTTACCGCCGACGATTATTTCATCATCGCCGATAGAGAGCATTTCCTCAAAAAGCTTCTTAGCCTCGGGGATACCGTCAAGGATACCGTAGTTACGGCAGTCGATACCGTTTGAGGACTTGTAATCTCCGTCCAGGCAGTGCAGCAGCATATCAATGGAGAGATCCAGCTGCTCGGGTGCGGGCTTTCCGCGGGACATATCCAGCTTAAGACCCTTTGCCTTGAATTCCTCGTACTGCTTCAGCAGTGCTTCTTTTTCAGCAATGAGCTGCTCCTTGTTCATCTGTGTGTAAAGCATAGTTGTTACCCCTTTTATATTTATGAATTTAATTTGTTTCATTTATGCAGAAATATTCCATAACCACTTATTGTAATTAAAACAGCGCAATTGCCGAAGGCAATTGATTTAA
>JAZNWG010000265.1:0-5577 GCA_045593225.1 Oscillospiraceae bacterium | reverse complement strand
TATGTCAGCCTGTCCATTCCGTTCGGAAGCGGGATTATTACAGCGGGATATTCGCTGCCCTGACTTTTGTGTATCGTCACGGCATAGGCATGCTCCACGCGCTTCAGCATATCCGTGTCGTAAACGGCAGTACGCCCCTCGAAGTCTATCTCTATGCGGTCATTCGCGCGGTCAGCACTGCGGACTATTCCGATATCGCCGTTAAATATGCCGTGCGACTTCTCAGCGCCGCGCCGCCACTCAACATCGTAGTCGTTCTTTGTCTGCATGACCTTGTCGCCAGTGCGGAAGAGCTGGTTGAAGTATTTAAGCTCCTGCTTGTTGCCCGCGGGGGGATTTAATGCAAGCTGCAGCGCCTGATTGATATTCTGCGTGCCTACTGTGCCGAGCTTTGACGGGCAAAGCACCTGTATCTCCTCAAAGGCTGTGTAACCATAGGTATTCGGAAGCCGCGTCTTGCAAAGATCTATTACAAGCCGCAGCGTGTCCTCCTCGCTTTCTGTCGGCATGAAGAAAAAGTCGTTTTTCTTGTCGGAAAGCACTGGCATCTCGCCGCGAACTATCCTGTGCGCATTGGTGACGATAAGGCTCTCCGCCGCCTGTCGGAATATCTCCTTAAGCTCAACCATCGGCACTCTGCCGCTTGAAATAAGGTCACGCAGGATATTTCCTGCGCCCACCGAGGGCAGCTGATTGCTGTCGCCCACCATGATAAGGCGCGTTTTGCTCTTTACTGCTTTTAAAAGCGAATGCATGAGCAGCGTATCCACCATACTCATCTCATCTATGATCAGCACGTCACAGGAAAGCGGATTTTCCTCGCACCGCTTGAAGCTGTGACCGCCCGCGCCGAAATCCACCTCCAGAAGTCTGTGGATAGTCTGCGCCTGTGTGCCTGTAAGGTCAGCCATGCGCTTTGCCGCTCTGCCTGTCGGTGCGGCAAGCTTTATTTTAAGCCCACGCTGCTTGCAAAGCGCAATAACAGCGTTAAGCGTTGTGGTCTTACCCGTACCGGGGCCGCCTGTAAGTATAAAAATATGATTATTCATACAGCCGTTTATCGCCTCGCGCTGAAGCTCCTCGTACTGTATACCCTCTGTCCATTCTATGCCTGCTATCTCGTCAGCGTAGTTCACGTCCTTTTCGTCACTGCGCTTTATCATCTCGGCAAGCTTCTGCGCGATATAGCACTCCGCAATGTAATACTCGGAAAGGAAAACAAAATGCTCGTCATACTTGTCGTCAAGAGTGACATCGCCCCTGCCCTCGGCTAGTTTCAAGCCGTCCCAGAAGCATTTTTCGGATATCTCAAGCTCGTAGCAGACGGTATCGGAAAGATCGTTCTCGCGAACGCAGGTATGTCCGTTTGCGGCATGCATTCTGAGACACCATATAATGCCCGCAAGTATGCGCTCCTCGCTGTCCTTAGGGATACCGAGGCTCTCCGCAAGCCTGTCCGCTTCCTTGAACGGCAGCTCAATGCCGTTCTCGCACATGATGTAGGGATTGTCCTTTATCACCTGCATGGTGCGCCCCTCGTACTGCTTCCATACAGCGGCGATGGTTATCGGCTGTATGCCGTATTTGGAGAAATACATCATCGCCTTGCGCAGTCCCGTTATCTTGTTGAACTCCCTGCCTATCGACAGCGCCCTTTCGGTGGTTATGCCCTTTATCGCGGCAAGCTTCACACTGTCGTTCTCCATAATATCGAGGGTGTCCTCGCCGAACGCTGTGACTATGCGCTTTGCTACCGCAGGGCCTATGCCCGCGATAACTCCCGAGCCGAGGTATTTTCTTATCGCGTCCCTGCTTTTAGGGAGCGCACGCTCGAACACCTCCGCCTTGAACTGGCGTCCGTATTTCGGGGAGTTCACATAGTCGCCCCACAGAGTAAGCTCCTCGCCCTCGTGAACGTCGCCGAGAAGCCCCACCGCGGTTATAAGCTGGTTATTAACGTCCATGTCCAGAACGACGTAGCCGTTTTCCTCGTTATAGAACACGATGTCCTCCACCGTGCCGCATATTGAGAGCATCGCGCTCTGATCCACAGACTTTCACCTCGCTTCGTTTGGCGGACACGGCAAGCCGTGTCCCTACACATATATCACATTCGTTTGTTCTTATCGTTGCGTTTGTCCCTGAAAAGCTCCTCTGCCGCACATCTCAGCAGCATAACAAGCCCGAATATAGACAGGAACATCCATGCCAATACATACAGAAACTCCACATACACCGCCTCCTTACGGCAGTATATGCGGAAGATATTTTTTTGCGAATTACGCGCTTTTGCGCTTTTCGGAAAGCACCGTCAAAGCTGTCGCTGCCGCCGGGATAAGCGGCGCAGCAGGGAACCATGGCACTATTACTGTAATAAGCCCAAGCATTTTCCATGCAGACAAAACCACCAACAGTTCCAGCACCAGTATAACGACCACAGAGATAAGTGCTGACACGTAAGCAGCTATCGGCTTTATCCCTACTGCCAGCACTGTCATACCGATCACTGCAAAGCAGACCGCAATAATAGCAAAGATAAAATGCAAGCCAAGACAAACCACAACGCTCACTGCAATCGCAAACCAATAAATGCTTGTCAGCGCGATACGTTTTTTCAATATCAGCGCAAAGAATAGTGCAGAATTAACAACGCTGACTATCTGAAGAACCGTCCACGACGTCAGATTTTGGTATATCCCCATTGAATCGGGAGAAACAAAGTTGCCGCGGGCAACGAAAAAGCATATACAGACAATTACCGAAGACAAAAGATTCACTCCTGCCAGCACTACTGCTGCGATATGAAGCTTTGATCTGCCCATGTCAACCTCCGTTGTCGTATCTCTTACACCCTATTAAGCAGAATACAGTTCCAGCCCTCTTCGTTCGCCTGCGAATCAACAGCAAAGCCGTTTTCATTAAGCGCTTCAAGCACCTCGTCAAGGCGCTCGTCTATGATTCCCGAAACGATAAGCTGCGCCTCGGGCTTCATGAAGCGCGCGAAAATGCTGCTCATTGCGATTATTACATCGGCAACGATGTTCGCGCAAACCACATCGTAGCCTGTGCCGATCTTCTCGCAGAGTGCCTCGTCGTCTATTACATTGCCGCAGTAAGCGTGGTACTTGTCCTTAGAGATATTGTTCTTTTCAACGTTCTCCGAGGCTGTATTCACAGCGTTCTCGAAGATATCGCACATTGTTATCTCGCTCGCGCCGAAAAGCATGGAAGCTATCGACAGGATACCGCTTCCGCAGCCGAGGTCAAGCACGCGCTCGCCGCCCTTGATGACGTTCTCCAGAGTTTCCATAACAAGCTTTGTTGTGTGGTGCTGACCTGTGCCGAACGTAGACGCAGGATCTATCTCCAGTATCTTATCGCCGTCCTGCGCAGTAACTTCCTCCCACGAGGGCTTCACGACAAGGCTCTTTCCAACACGGAACGGCTTGTAGTACTTCTTCCAGTTGTTTGCCCAGTCCTCTTCCTTTACGTTTGCGTACTCCATGCGGATATTGCCGTAGTAGCCGTCGGCGTTGTTTGCCTTGTACTCCTCGACGAGCGACTTTATCGCAGCGCTCATCTCCGCGCCCTGTGCGTTGTCGTGAACGTAAAGAGTGATGTGCGGCTCAACTGTCTTGAGACCCATAAGCTCGTCATCGACATAGTCCCAGTTTGCGTCCTTGTCCGCGAGGAAGCTTTCAAAATCCGCGCTGTCGCTGATTATAAAGCCTGTAATGCCGTAATCGGTCAGCGCGCCTGTAATACCGTCGATAGCCTCAGACGAGGTGTAGATGTCTATCTGAATAAAATTATCCATAATGTCCTCCATATCCAATGTGCAACACTTGCCCATAATAATCTATAGTACATTATAGCACAAAACGCAGAATAAATCAAGAAAAAACACGCAAAAAAGGCGCTGTGATATTCTGGCTTGATATTGACACAATTGCCGTTATGAGCTACAATGTATATAAAGATATCTTAACACCGGCAAAGGTGGTGCTTCAAATGACAATGAAAAATAAAATAGGCGGCATTGCTGCCGCTTCTCTCGCGACACTTGTTTTCGGCTCTGTCGGCGCTAATCATGTCGGAAACAACGACTCGGGCAATGTATCTGTTACATACGATCAGCTTGTAAACAGCAGCTCGGCGCAGACTGAGCAGACCTCATTATCCGAGCATACGGTAGAGGTTACAGTTTACAGCTCTGCCACGACTCAGACTACCTCGGATACCCAGACGGTCGCTTCAACTGCATCAACTCCCAACACCACCGCTACTACTGTTTCGGCTTCGGCAATGACCACGACAGCTACGACCGAGCCTGTTGTCATCGATGAGGAGATAGCTGTCACTGTGTATGTCAGCAATTCGGGAAAGTACCACAGCAAGAGCAACTGCTCGGGTATGAAGCATTATACCGAAATGTCGCTTGGTGAGGCACTGGATATGGGGTATGTGGCTTGCAAGAAGTGCTGGTGAGAGCAAAACTCCCTGCCACTTAGTGACAGGGAGCTTTTTTATTCACTTAAACCTCAAACTTGCCCTCGGCAAAATCGAATGTTCTGAAATAATCCTCAGGTGTTTCAGCGCGGCGGATAAGCTTCACGCTGCCGTCCTCTCTGAGCAGCAGCTCTGCGCTTCTCAGCTTGCCGTTGTAGTTGTAGCCCATTGAGAAGCCATGCGCGCCTGTGTCGTGGATCGCAACATAGTCGCCTATGTCGATCTTCGGGAGCATTCTGTCGACAGCGAACTTGTCGCAGTTCTCACACAGACCGCCTGTAACATCATACATATGATCGCACTCTGCGTTCTCCTTGCCGAGTACTGTGATGTGGTGGTAGCTGCCGTAGATAGCGGGACGCATAAGGTTTGCTGCACAGGCATCAAGTCCGATGTACTCCTTGTGGATATGCTTCTCACGAATAGCCTTTGCGATAAGGTGACCGTAAGGCGCAAGCATGAATCTGCCAAGCTCTGTGAAGATAGCAACATCACCCATTCCTGCAGGTACGAGTATCTCCTCATACGCTTCCTTTACCTTTGCGCCGATAACCGCAATGTCGTTTGCGGACTGATCGGGCTTGTAGGGGATTCCAACGCCGCCCGAAAGGTTGATGAAGCTGAGCTCTACGCCCGACTTCTCCTTTATTTCAACAGCTGCGCGGAACATTATTCTCGCAAGGGTGGGATAGTAGTCGTTTGTCAGTGTGTTGGAAGCAAGGAAAGCATGCATACCGAACTTCTTCGCACCCTTTTCCTTCAGTATACGATAACCCTCGATGATCTGCTCGTGTGTGAAGCCGTACTTTGCGTCACGGGGAGTATCCATTACATTTGGGCTACCGTCGGTCTTGAACTCACCTCCGGGGTTGTAACGGCAGCAGATCGTCTCAGGGATACCTGTCAGCTTATCCAGCACGTCGATATGTGTGAAATCGTCAAGGTTGATGATAGCGCCGAGCTTGTGCGCAAGCAGGAAATCCTCATCGGGAGTAGCGTTGGAACTGAACATGATATCATGCTCCTTGCCGCCTACCTGATCGCTCATCATAAGCTCGGTGTAGCTGG
>JAZNWG010000264.1:0-2905 GCA_045593225.1 Oscillospiraceae bacterium | reverse complement strand
CAGACGCTATTTACAGATGGTTTGAACTGTCAGAATTACAGGACATTATAATAAAGCCTGAATGCTCAAAGACCATATTGCATGAGCTTTCAGCGAATATACAGCATTACATAAACCGTGATATTTGACATAGAAAAACGGGCTACCATTGGTAGCCCGTTGATCTTATGTAGCAATTCCTGCGAACTGGCTCTGGTACAGCCTGTAATAAGCGCCGCGCTGAGCAAGCAGCTCCTCGTGGTCGCCTGCTTCAAGCACCCTGCCCTCGCCTAGCACGATTATCTTGTCTGCATCGCGGATAGTGGACAGACGGTGCGCGATGATAAGGCTTGTTCTGCCCTTCATAAGCGCTATCATAGCCGCCTGAATGTGCATTTCGGTTCTGGTGTCGATACTTGATGTTGCCTCGTCAAGAATGAGTATCTTAGGGTCGGCAAGCACTACTCTTGCTATCGAGATAAGCTGACGCTGACCCTGTGAAAGGTTGCTGCCGCCCTCTGTCAGCATTGTGTCATAGCCATCGGCAAGCTTTGAAGCAAAGTCATGAACTCTTGCAAGCTTTGCCGCTGCGATGACCTCCTCATCAGTCGCGTCTATCTTACCATAGCGGATATTCTGCGCTATAGTTTCGGAGAAGATTACAGTATCCTGAAGAACTATGCCGATACTGCCACGAAGCTTTTCCATAGGGATATTGCGGATATCCTGACCGTCAAGCAGTATCTCGCCGCCGTCTATGTCATAGAAGCGCGTCAGCAGGTTTATTACAGTTGTCTTGCCGCTGCCTGTTGCGCCGACAATAGCTATCTTCTGGCCGCTCTTTACCCACAGATCGAAGTCCTTTAATACAGGCTCGCCCTCGACATAGGAGAACTTGACGTCCTTGAAGTTAAGGTCACCCTTTACATCTTCGATCTCAAATGGCTCATTGCCACCGATGTCCTCAGGCTCTGCGTCCATTATCTCGAACACACGTTCTGCACCTGCAAGCGCGGACTGGAGCTGCGCATACTGGTTAGCTATCTCGTTGATAGGGCGTGTGAACTGCTTTGAGTACACGATGAAAGCCTGAATAGTGCCGATGGAGATGATGTCCTGAATAGCAAACCAGCCACCGAAGGCTGCTATCAGCAGGAAGCCGATGTTGCCCACACAGTTCATACAGGGACCCATAGAGCCGCCGAGTATCTGCGCCTTGATGCCAATCTTTTTAAGCTGGTCGCTGGTGGAGTTGAACTCCTCGCAGACCTTATCCTCGCGTGTGAACGCCTTTACGGTCTTGTAGCCGCTTACAGTCTCCTCGATCTGACCATTGAGCTGACCAAGCTTCTTCTGCTGCAAGGGGAAATACTTTCTCATTAGCTTTGACAGGTTTTTCGATACAACAAGCGTCAGCACGATAGTTATCATGCTGATAAGAGTAAGCTGCCACGAATGTATAAGCATCATCACAAAGCAGCCGACTACCATGATGATACCCGAGATAAGTGAGCCAAGCGATTGTGAAACTGAATTTGATACGTTCTCAACGTCGTTTGTCATTCGGCTCTTGATATCGCCGTGCTTGTGAGTGTCGATATAGCTTATCGGAAGCTTTGATATGCGTGCAAAAAGATCCTTACGCATTATGCGCACTGTATACTGCGACAGCTTTGCGGCAAAGATGTTCTGGAAATAAGTCAGCACCGCGGAAAGCAGGTACACACAGCCCAGAACTATCAGCCACTGAACGAGTGCATTCATATCGACAATCGGATGCTCCTCGGTGACGGTTATCGTGTCTATCGCGATAGCCTGAATTGTGGGAGCAATGATATTAAGCAGCGTTGCTATAAGCATGACTGCAAGCATAGCGTAAAGCAGGTGCTTATTCTTTCCTATGTACTGAAGTATCCTGTTAAGAGAGCCCTTTACGTTTTTAGCCTTTTCCTGCGGCATTCCCATTGCATGGGGGCCTCCCGGTCCTCTGCCGCCTCCGGGACGGAGATTTATTACGGGCTTATTGTTATTATTCTCAGCCAACCTGCTCGTCCCCCTCTCTCATCTGTGAGCTGTAGATATCCTGATATACATCGCAGCTCTTCATCAGATTTTCGTGGTTATCGAACGCGGCAAGCCTGCCGTCTTCGATTACTGCTATCTTATCAGCACCCATTACGCTTGCAACACGCTGTGCGATCATGATAACAGTGGTATCGCCGAGGTTTTCGCGAAGCGCTCTCTGCAGCTTCGCGTCTGTCGTGAGATCAAGCGCCGACATACTGTCGTCGAAAATGAGTATCTCGGGCTTTTTAACTATTGCTCTCGCAATGGAAAGCCTCTGCTTCTGTCCACCAGACAGTGACGCACCTTTTTCAGCTATCACGTCCTTATAGCCGTCTGTGAAGCCCTCTATGAACTCCGCAGCCTGCGCTATTTCAGCAGCATTGCGAACCTCCTCATCAGTGGCGTCAGGCTTGCCCCAGCGGATATTATTTTCGATAGTATCGGAAAAAAGCTCGCTCTTCTGCAGCACAAAGCCTATCTTCTTACGAAGCGCGTCAAGGTCGTATTCCTTTACATCAACGCCGTCCACCAGCACCGTACCCTCGGTGGCATCATAGAAGCGCGTGATGAGATTAACAAGTGAAGTCTTGCCGCAGCCTGTAGCACCGAGAATAGCAACAGTTTCGCCCTTGTTTACCTTGAAGCTGATATCCTCCAGCACATTTCCCGCCTGAACACCGGGATAGCGGAAGGAGATGTTGCGGAACTCTACCGTTCCCTGCTCCCCTGTATTTCCGTCGAACTCACCGCTTGCGATGACGGGATCGGCGTCAAGTATCTCTCTGATACGCTTTGCGGAGGCAGACGCTCTCGTTACCTGCTGGAACATCATGCCGATCATCATTACGGACATTAGTAT
>JAZNWG010000263.1:0-2295 GCA_045593225.1 Oscillospiraceae bacterium | reverse complement strand
CAAGCCCTTTTTTCTCCGCATACAGCTCTGCCGCAAGAGCTGCCTTTTCAGACTGCTTTTTCAGTATCGGCAGACGCTCCTCATCAACTCTGATGATGTCCTTCTGACGAGTGATGTTCTCCTCTGCACGCTGAAGCTGTCTTTCAGCCTCTGCTTTCTTGTGGAGGAACAGCGAAACTCCCGCAGCTTCCTCAAATATCTCTCGGCGCTGCGAGCCTCTGGCGTTTACTATTTCGGCAACCCTGCCCTGTCCCACGATGGAATAACCATCGCGTCCGAGGCCTGTACCCATAAGCATTTCCTGGATATCCTTAAGGCGCGACTTCTGTCCGTTTATGAGATACTCGCTCTCGCCCGAGCGGTACAGCTTACGCGAGATAACTACCTCGTCAGCGTCAACGCCGAGCGCTCTGTCGCAGTTGTCAATGGTAAGCGCTACCTTTGCAAAGCCCATCGGCTTTCTCTCCACTGTGCCGTGGAAGATAACGTCCTCCATCTTCTCTCCGCGCAGAGTTTTAGCGCCCTGCTCTCCCATTACCCAGCGCAGCGCGTCACTTATATTACTTTTTCCGTTACCGTTGCTTCCTACAACGGCAGTGGTCTTTGTGTCGAAATTAAGCACGGTCTTGTCCGCAAAGGCCTTGAAGCCGTGTATTTCAAGTGATTTAAAAAACATCAATTACCTCTGCTTTTTCTTCACATAATTTTTATATATTCACCCTGCATAGGCTTTATCGTTACCCTGTAGCCAAGGCTTTCAAGCACCGCGATATTGCAGCGCTTCTGACCTGTTGCTCGGCTTATGTTGCGCGGATCGGTGTATATCGTATATGCTCCTTTGGGGAATGAGGTGAGCTCTGCTGTCATGTCGTCAAGGAATATCCTGCTTTCGCATATCTCGCGGAAAGCGGGGTGGTATACTCCCGAAAGCATAGCTTTTTCTACGTCCTCGCTTGCGTGAAGCCCCATTCGGATCACCTTGATATCATTTGCTGTAAACTCTCTTAACAGCACCGCGCAGATACGCACTGTATCTTCAAATGTGAAGCTCTCATATTCGCCGCTTTTGTAAAGCTCGCCAAGGCGTGTGCCTTCTAATATCACCGTCGGATATATACGCACTGTATCGGGCTTAAGCTTTATGAACTCACGCATGGTGTGAAGTACTGCTTCCTCGCTGTCGCGATACAGTCCCGTCATCATCTGAAGTCCGAGAGAGATACCGCTCTGCTTTATAAGCTCCGAGGCTCTGCGCACGTCCTCGGCGTTGTGGCCGCGGTCGTTTGCCTCCAGTACCTCGTCCGACATGGACTGCGCACCAAGCTCTATCGCCGTCATTCCGTAGCTTTTAAGAAGCAAGAGTATTTCCTCGGAAATACAATCGGGACGGGTGGAGCAGCGTATTCCGCAGTAAACATCGGGATAGCGCTTCAAAGCAGCACCTGCAGCCTCCAGAAGCTCTGTCATATAGGGCCTCGGGATAGCTGTGAAGCTACCGCCGAAAAATGCAATTTCAGCACACATTCCGCGCCGCTTCAGATGCTCTGCCTGCTCCGAAAGAAGCGCTGTAACATCGTCTGCACGAGGAGCGTTCTGCTCGCCCGAAATGCTTTTCTGATCGCAGAAGCTGCATCTGTGAGGACAACCTATATGCGGTATAAAAATCGAAATATTAGTCTGTTTCATAGCCCATAAGACCGATGGCTTCCTTAGCGGCTGCCTGCTCGGCTTCCTTTTTGCTGTGACCCATACCCTTGCCTATTCCCTGACCGTTCAGCAGCACTGTCGCATAGAAAAGCTTGTGGTGATTGTCGCCTTCGCTTTCGCTGACTTCATACGAAATGTGCTCCTCGGGGTTCTGCTGGATTATCTCCTGAAGTATCGTCTTATAGTCGCCAAGCTTTACCTTGCCGCTCTTCAGCGCCTCGATAGAGGGCATAAAGCCGAGGATAAACCTACGAGCCTCTTCCATACCGCCGTCAAGGAATATCGCAGCGATAAGGGCCTCAAAAGCGTCAGCAAGGATAGAACGCCTGTCTCTGCCGCCAGTCATCTCCTCGCCCTTGCCGAGCATGAGATACTTACCGAGGTCAATCTTCTTCGCGAAATTATACAACGAATTCTCACAGACTATCGAAGCTCGCAGCTTTGTCATGCCGCCCTCGGGCTCCTCGTTCATCTCGGTGAAGAGATACTGGGATACCGTCAGCTGCAGTACGCTGTCGCCAAGGAACTCCAATCGCTCATTGCTGCCGTTGTTCTTGCCACCCGAATAGCTGGAGTGCGTCATAGCCT